>JAFGTL010000395.1 GCA_016934125.1 Candidatus Hydrogenedentota bacterium | reverse complement strand
GTGCCCGCCCGGTTCGCCACGCATTACGGCTTCGTCCCCATCCAGGAACGGAACGGCGTTCTTGTCGTCGCCATCAGCGATCCGCTCAACGCCCAACTCCTCGACGATATCCGCCTCGTCCTGAAGCGGCGGCTCGAGGCCGTAGTTGCCACGCCCGGTGAAATCCAGCGCGCCATCAAGGCCCTCTACGGCGTCGGCGCCGACACCGTCGAGAAGATCCTCAGCGGCGCCGACGGAGGCGCCGGCGTGGTTGCCCTCGACAGCGCCGTGGCCGGCGCCGACCTCGGCGACGAACGCATCGATGCCTCCATCATCAAGTTCGTCAACGAACTCCTGTCCGAGGCCATCCGAACCGACTCCACCGACGTCCACCTCGAACCCTTCGAGGATCAGCTTCGCGTGCGCTACCGTATCGACGGCGTGCTGCACGCCGTGCCGACACCGGCCTCGATCCGCGGCCTCCAGCCGGCCATCGTGTCCCGCATCAAAATCATGGCCAACCTGAACATCGCCGAGAAGCGCCTGCCCCAAGACGGCAAGATCCGCGCCGCCCTCGGCGAGGAACAGTTCGATCTGCGCGTGTCGGTGCTGCCGACGCCCTACGGCGAAACCGTCAACCTGCGCATCCTGAACCGATCCTCCATGTTCATGCCCCTCGAATCCCTCGGGTTCCTGCCCGAAGACCTCGAGGCCCTGAACGGATTCCTCAACCGGCCGAACGGCATGATCCTGCTCACCGGCCCGACGGGGAGCGGCAAGACCACCACGTTGTATGCCGCCCTCAACAAGCTCAACCGGCTTGAACACAAGATCATCACCATCGAAGATCCCATCGAGTATCAGCTCAACGGCATCACCCAGATGCAGGTGTTGCCCCAGATCGGATTCACCTTCGCGACGGCCCTCCGCTCCATGCTCCGCCACGATCCCGACATCATGCTCGTCGGCGAGATCCGCGACATCGAGACCGCCGAAATGGCCGTTCAGTCCAGCCTCACCGGGCACCTCGTGTTCAGCACGCTCCACACCAACGATGCGGCCGGCGCCGTCACCCGCCTGACGGACATGGGCGTCGAGCCGTTCCTCATCGCCAGCACCGTCGTGGCCTCCATCGCCCAGCGCCTGGTGCGTCGGCTGTGCCCGGCCTGCGCCGAGGACTTCCAGCCCGATGCGGCCCTCCTCGCCCAGATGGGCGTCGCGCCCGACGCCGTCCCCGCCGGGGCGGCCTTCCGGCGGGCGCGTGGATGCGAGGCCTGCCGCAACACCGGATACCGGGGCCGCGTCGCCATCTACGAGATCCTGCCCTTCTCGAACGCGATCAAGGAACTCACCGTGCAGCGGCAGCCCTCGACGGCGATCAAACGCAAGGCCTGCCAACTCGGCATGCGCACGCTGCGCGAGTCGGGGTGGCAGCGCATCCGCCGTGGCGACACCACGTTCGAGGAAGTGCTGCGCGTGACGAGCGAGTCCGACATCACAGGCTCCGAGGAGGCGGAATCCACGATTCCGAAGGGCGATGCCCCAGTATCGGTATGAGGTGAAGAAGGCGCCCGGCGATCACAGCTCGGGCGTGCTCGAGGCGGAGAGCGAGCGTGCCGCCCTCGCCCGGCTCCGCGACATGGGATACTTCCCCATCGCCATCGAAGAGTACACCGGCGAGCGCCGCGGCGATGTGATCCGCCAAGCCCTTGTCCGCGTGCGTCTCAAAGACCGCAACACCTTCTTCCGTCAGCTCGCCAACCTGTACGAATCCGGCATGCCCCTTACCCGGGCCCTGTCCACCCTCGTCGAGCAAACGGCCAATCCCAAACTGGCCGCCGTGATCGACCAGTTGCGCGACGACGTCCAGAAGGGCGCCACCTTCGCCGAGGCCCTCAGGCGCCACCCGAGACTGTTCCCGGCCCTGTGCTGCAGCATGATCCACGCCGGCGAATCGGGCGGCATGCTCGATGAAGTCCTGTGGCGCATCGTCGCCTACGGCGAACAGGACGAGGAACTCCGCGGCAAGGCCGTGTCCGCCATGATCTACCCCGCGTTCCTCATGCTCATGAGCACCATCGCGATCTTCATCCTTGTGTCCTTCGTGTTTCCCAAGTTCAGCGCCGTATTCGAGGACTTCCAGGCGTCGCTTCCCTGGCAAACCAAGATCGTCATGTCGTTCTGCGAGTTCATGGGCCGGTTCTGGTGGGCCGTTCTGATCGGCGTCGCCCTGCTGGCGCTCGGCTTCATCTCCTATGCCCGGAGCGAGGCGGGCCGGCTGCAACTCGACAGGGCCATGCTGCGCGTGCCCGTCGTCAGGAACGTCGTCCAGAAGTACGTCATGGCCCAGTTCGCCCGCACCCTCGGCACCCTGCTCGACAACGGCGTGCCCATCCTGACGGCGCTCAACATCACCGTCGAAACCCTCGGCAACAAAGCCGTGGCCAGCGAGGTGGCCATCGTCCAGGCCCGCGTCGCCGAGGGCGACAGCGTCAGCGCCGGCCTCCGCCAGTGCGAATACTTCCCGCCCATGGTGATCAACATGTTCGCCGTCGGCGAGGAGAGCGGCCGGATCGGCGCCGTCACCAAACGCATGGCGGACGCCTACGACGTCGAGGTGGATCGGGCCGTCAAAGCGGCGACCTCCCTCCTCGAACCCATTCTCATCGTCGCCATGGGCGTTACCGTCGGATTCCTGGTGATTGCCATGTTGCTCCCCATGCTTACGCTCAGCGCAACGGTGGTGTAAGGCGCTCCAAACGATAACAAGAGGTCGATCGGCTACTTCATGGAGGTGGTTATGAATAGAAACGGCGGATTCACCCTGCTGGAACTCATCCTCGTCATGGTGATCATCGGCGTGCTCGCGGGGATGGTGACGTTCAGCGTGGCCGGCCGCGGCACGGAAGCCCGCGAGGTGCGCGTCAAGGCCGACTTGTCTGTGTATCAGAAGGCCGTCGAGGCCTACGCGCTCGAACACAACGATCAGTATCCAAAATCGCTCGACGACCTCGTCAGCAAAGACAAGAGCTATGTCGTTCAGCTCAAGAAAGACCCCTGGGGCAACGCGTACATCTTCCGCTATCCCGGCAAGACGAACAAGTACGACCTCTACTCCCGGGGCGTCGACGGGCAGGACGGCACACCCGACGATCTCTCCGTGTGGGACGAGTGAGCCGGGCCGCATTGGTGAGGAGGGCAGCGGATTTCCATGGCTCCCGTCGCACCACATAGGGCCGAACCGGGCCGACACGGCTTCACGCTCATCGAGTTGATCGTCGTGATGACGATCCTCGCCCTCATGTTGGGCGTGGTTGTGCCCCTGTATCAGGGATCGCTCACCTGGGTGCGCACGGATCGCGCCACCCGCGATTTCGTTGCGCTCATGAAGTTCGCCCAGGAGCGCGCCATCTCGCACGCCACCGAGTATCGGTTCTACATGGACTACGACACCGGCGCCTATTGGCTCATGCGGCTCGCCGCCATCCAGGACGGCGAAAAGGTCTTCGAGGACGTCCCCGAGTACGGGGGCCGGCGCCTGCTCCCCGAAGGCCTGTCGTTGCGGGGCTCGCACGCCCGGAACGACCGCGACCGCGAGGCCCATTTCATCGCCTTCTACGCCACCGGCGCCTGCGACTACGCCACCGTCAAGCTCTCCCGCGGCCCCGGCGAAACCACCACCATCGACACCAAAGGGCGGCTCGGCCAACTCGAGGTGGACGAGCCATGAACGCCCGCGGGCACAGAGACGGATGGATCCTGCTCGAAACCCTCGTCGCGCTCATGGTGCTCAGCATCGGCATCATCGCCGTCAACCGCGCCGTTCACGAGTCCCTCGTCACACGCGCCCAGGCACGCGACTACACCCATGCCCGGTTCCTCCTCGACCACCTCGTGGCGGAGCTGGAACTCGAGCCCGTCCTCGAAGACGGGGCCTCCGAGTCCGGCACCTTCGGCGACGAGTTCCCGCGATTCTCATGGGAGTGGGCCGTCACCAGAGTCGACGTGCCCGTGCCCCCGCTCCCGGGCGGCTTGCCCTTGGCCGCGCGCGATGACTTCGAACTCCCCGTCCCGTACCTCGGCAAGATCTCGGCCACCATCCGCTGGACGCGGGCCGGCGTCGCCTTCGAGCGCCACCTCGAAACACTCATCGCCCCCGACAAGCTCTACATCGAGCCGGAGGATCCCTTTGAGCCCGAAGCGCAATAGCGGCTTCACGCTGGCCGAACTGCTCGTCGCGAGCACGTTGCTCGCCGTCGTCATGGGCGGCGTCTATGTCGCGTTCAGTTCATCCATCCGCCTCTGGCGCATCGGCGAGGCCAACCTCCGCACCTACCAGGATGCCCGCACCGCCGTAGCCATCATGCAGCGCGAACTCCAGAGCATGGCGCCCAATGCCAGCCACCTCTTCGAAGGCGACGACAACTCACTCGAGTTCTACGCCGTCGTGCCGCCCATGGACGTCGAATCCGGCGGCGAGGCGCGCCTCCTGTGGATCCGCTATCGACTAAAGGCCGATCCCGATCAACGCGGCAAGGCGTTGGTGCGCGAAGAGCGCATTGTGGAGGGCGCCATTCCGCCGCCCCCCGACGACCAGGCCGCCACCGCCGCCCCGCCCGTCAAACTCGGCCCGCGCCGCACCTTCGAACTGGCCTCGGGCGTCGTGGATCTCGAGTTCGAGTACTGCTGGGTGCCCATCGTGCGCCGCCGCGAGCACGACGACGAGGAGGAAGGCGGCGACGAAGACGGGGCAAGCGATGCCCAATTCGTCATCGAGGACAGGCTCCGGGCGGGCGACGGCGTGCCCCAGGCCGTCCGGCTGGCCCTGATGCTCGACGATCCCAACGCGGACGGCGAGGAGACGGCCTTCCGCACCGCGGTGACGTTTCGCGGGCCGACCACGCCCCTGATCGTAGACGAGGAGGACGCCCTGTGAGCGCCGCGCGCCATAGCGCACGCCCGCGCCCTAGCGCACGCCCGCGCCCTAGCGCACGCCCGCGCCCTAGCGCACGCCCGCGCGGGTTC
>JAFGTL010000394.1 GCA_016934125.1 Candidatus Hydrogenedentota bacterium | reverse complement strand
CGAGGCGACGTATCGCGTCGAAGAGGGGGCCATCGTAGGCACGACGGTGCCGGGGCGCGAGGTGGACGGGAAGATGGTGTCGGGCACGGGCAACACGTTCCTGTGCACGGAGAGGATGTACGGGGATTTCGTTCTGGAACTCGAGTTCAAGGTGGATCCGAGCATGAACTCGGGCGTGCAGATTCGGAGCAACAGCTATCCCGACCACCACGATGGGCGCGTCCACGGATATCAGGTGGAGATCGATCCATCGTCGCGGGCGTGGACGGGCGGGATCTACGACGAGGCGCGCCGGGGCTGGTTGTATAACCTGGAGGGCAAGGAAGAGGCGCGGCAGGCGTTCAAGCAGAACGAGTGGAACCATTTCCGGATCGAGGCGCGGCACGACACCATCAAGACGTGGGTGAACGGGGTAGCGGTGGCGGATCTGCGGGATTTCATGACGGCGCGCGGCTTCATCGCGTTGCAGGTGCACGCGAGCAAGGCGCCGGAACCGCATGAGATCCGTTGGCGCAACATCCGGATCCAGGATCTCGATCGGCCCAATCCGAAGCCGGTGCCCTATCGCCAGCAGCGAAGAGACTGAACGCGGCCGGGGCCGGTGCGGACTGGGCCGGCGGCGTGCCAAAGCGAAATGCGGGATGCGGCCCCTGCGATGGAGGCCGCATCCCGCGTTGTTTGCTCAGTCGAGCCTACAGCCCGTACGTCTCCGCCTTGTGGAGGGCGAATCCGCCGGCGCCGAAGGGGAACTGATCGTGATTCATCCCCTCGTAGCGCTGGAATTTGACGTGGCCGTCCATGAAGAGCACGTTACCGCCGCCGGGCTTGTGGGGGAAGTGCTCGTTCTTGCCGGCGCACATGGCATCCCACATGACGGCCAGTTCCGACTGGCCGATGGCGGAGGCGGCGGGGTTGTTGATGTCGGTGATGAAGAAGCGCTCGATGCCTTCGCGCAGCCGGAGCACGGTGCCGAGGTAGGTGGTCGGGATGTCCTCATCCTTATGGGCGGGATCGGCCGCGACGTAGTCGTAGATCTCCATCACGTCGTCATTATCGAACTCGAGTTCCATCTCCCTGGTGAACGCCCATCCGGCATAGGCATAGGGGCATGAGGTGACTTCACAGCCCTCGACGCGGCCGTTGAAACTGAAGCCGGACACCTCTCTGAACCAGGTGTCGCCCAGGCCTTCGTCAAACCGAAGAACCGCGTCGGAACCTGCTACGGCGGACGGGCAGATGAGCACGTTCAAGTCGGTGAGGTACTCGGGATACAACTGGTCGCCCTCGAACATGAGGCGCCATTCGTTGTACTCGCCGTCGCAGTCCCAGGTGTGTTGCTGGGGGAACTTGCCGCCTCGGGACTCGTTGGCATACATCTTGAACACGATGCCCATCTGTTTCAGGTTGTTGGCGCAACTTGCGCGCCGGGCGGCTTCGCGGGCGCGCGAAAGCGCCGGCAGCAGGATCGCCGCAAGAATGCCGATGATGGCAATGACCACCAGCAGTTCGATCAATGTGAAGCCTCTGAATCGGTTATGGTGCGATCTCATCTTCATTTCCTCTCGTTCGTTACGCGGTTCCACTTCAATCGCGGGCCGGGGCTCTCTCAGCCAACGCGGGAGAACGACGGCCACGCTCGATCCTTCGAACATTCGAGAGGCGGCGCCCGGGTAGGGTTCGCGCGCGGAATCGGGGCGGGCAGGGCCATCGCGCAGGGCCGCGGCGTGAACGGCGTATTGGGCCGGGCCGGGGGTGCGTTATCGGCGCGCTGCGACTGCAATGGCAGATCAAGCCGTGTCAGAAAGGCACGGCAGATCGGGCAGAAGCCGCCGTGGCCCTCGCCGGCGCACGGGAAGGTGTACGCGGGGCGGCCCTGGCGGCCCGCCGGCACGTTGCACGCGGAGTCATGGCACACTTGGCTGACGGGACGATGGGAACAACAGCCCAGCAGTTGGTGCAGGCCGAGGCCGACGTGGTTCCACACGAGGGCCAGGGCCATCACCACGGCCGCTATGCGGCGCGGGGTAATCACCGCCGCGGGCCCCGGGCGGCCCGGCGGACGGCCGTTGGGTTGCCGGAGCGGTTTCGTCGATATATCCTTGCTGGGATGGGGCTCATGTGCCTCTCCTTGCCTGGCGCAGCGTGGCGCTCGGGGCACACGTGCGCGTTGACTTGTCCTAAGGGAGATTGGGGAGAGAACAGCCTTGCGGAACCGAAGGGCGCATGACGGCAGTCGGGTGCCCGGCATCGGCAGGAAGCGGCTGGATCTACGCCTTCAGCGCGGCTGTCTCGTCAGGCGGAAGGAGGGGCGCGGGCAAGGAGTTTGGAGGGGATCGGGGCGACATCGGGCGCGTCCGTGGCCGATGACACGCGGCCATCGAGACGCGCCAGCCGGACGAGCAGAATCGCACACACGGCCACCAGAATGGGCGTGTGGATAAGCGTACAGAGCGGGCAGGTGGCGTGATCGTGGAGATGATCGAGGCCGAGCAGGACGACGAAGAGGCCATGGACGGCGGCGAGGGTGAACAAGGCCGCGAGCAAAAGCGCAACCGCCGCGATAGCGGCAGAGCGCGGATGCCCGCCCGCGCGGCCGGCAACCCGCCTTATTGTGGTGTGATTCACCGCAGCCTGTCCTCGTTCACACGCGAAGCGTGCACGAATGAAGTATATCCGTTGACTGCCGGGGCGTCAAGAAGAGGCGCCCGCGTCAGAATAGGGGCCAACGTGCGAACGGGATGAACATGGTGCCGGGGGAGGGACTCGAACCCTCACGTCCTCGCGGACACCGGATTTTGAGTCCGGCGCGTCTGCCAATTTCGCCACCCCGGCGTTCAGGGGAGGCGAATTATAGCGCAGGGGGGCG
Organism: Candidatus Hydrogenedentota bacterium; assembly: GCA_016934125.1. Lineage (GTDB taxonomy): Bacteria > Hydrogenedentota > Hydrogenedentia > Hydrogenedentales > SLHB01 > JAFGTL01. The sequence continues at coordinate 813 of JAFGTL010000394.1, read as the reverse complement.
GTGGATTCAACGCGAGCCGGGGACGCGCGATAGCCGGGACGCGCGATAGCCGGGACGCGCGATAGCCGGGACACGCGATAGCCGGGACACGCGATGAAGGCGTTGGGCGATCCCCCTGTCTGGGTTGGAGCCCTTTTGGGCAACAAGACGCGCAGGAGGCCGTATCGGTGTCTGCGCGGCCTTGTGTTCGTGTTCGAAATGGGGGGACACGTAGTCGCGTCGAGGACTCCGCTTGGTACATGTCCCCCCATTTCGGCCCTCCCGTCGCACGCTTCGTTGCCGTAATTTGCCAAACTGGCCAGCATTGAGAACGCACGTAATGGCGGGGCGCCTCTCCCCCACGCTGTGGGCGGGGGCTATTGGAGGGCGGGGCCTTCGATGCGTTCGCCGCGGAGTTGGCGGGCCTGATCGGCGGGATCGAAGGTGCCGTAGAACAGGGCGTTGGCGTCCATCCATGTGATGAGGCGGTCGCGTTCGCGTTCGTCGAGGCGGACGTCGTGGTGGCCCTGGAGCAGCATGTCCATGAGGTGGCTGGCGCGGGCGCCGAACCGGTTGGGTTGGGTGGCGGGTTCGCCGTTGCCTTCGAGGGATCCCCATGAGGAGAAGGGCACGCGTTTGGCGAGGGCGTTGTAGGACTTGGTGTAGCGGCCTTCGGGTTCGCCGGTGAGCACGATGGGGCAGCCCTCGGGCCCGGCGGGCTCGGCGCCGCCGTGGCAGGCGACGCAGTGTTCGTCGAGCACGGGCTGGACGAGGATGGGGTAGCTCAGGGGGTTGGAGCCGTCGGGGCCGGGCTCGATGGTTGAGGGTTCGCGT
>JAFGTL010000393.1 GCA_016934125.1 Candidatus Hydrogenedentota bacterium | reverse complement strand
GGTGACCGCGCCGGCGATCTTCACGATGTCCACCGCCCCGGTGAGGGGCGCGCGGAACATCCGAAGCACCACATCGAGGCAGGTGACACACATCATCGTAAGGATGCCCACGCCTGCCAGGATCGAGAGCAGAAACACCAAGCCCCGGACGAGCTTCGTATAGCCGTCAAGCAGCCACTTCGCTTTTTTCACGATGTCCGTAACCGATCGCCTCACACATCAGCCGGCGGCGCCGGCGCCCTCGGCGAGCTGGGCCTGGATGTCCTTGAGCAACGCCTCGCCCGGCAGCCCCTTCTCCGCCATTCGCTGGACGTATTCGTCCAGGATCGGCTTCACACCGGCCACCCAGCGCGCTTGCTCTTCCTCGGACAGGGCGATCACTTCCCGGCCCAGTTCCTCGACGAACTTGCGCCCTTCCGCGTCCGCCTGATCCCAGGCCGCGCCGTGCTTGTCCACCCATTCCGCGCTCACCTGCGTCAGGAGCTCCTGGATATCCGCGGGAAGCGAGTTCCACTTGTCGAGGTTCATCGTCACGAACATGGCCGTCGTGTATCCAATCACCGACGTGTCCGTCACCGACTCGATCACCTCGCCCTGCTTCCAGCCCTTGAGCGTCTCGATGGGACACAGCGTCGCCTCGACGACGCCCTTCTGCAACGCCTCGTACGTCTCGCCCTGGCTCATGCCGACGGGCGTGCCCCCGAGGGTTTCGACGATCTTCGACGACAGCCCCGTCGCGCGCACCTTCAGCCCCTGCAACTCGTCCAGGTTGTGCACCGGCTTCTTGCTGGCGAGAATGCCCGGCCCATGCGCGTGGACATAGAGCACGTGCGTGTCGGCCACCTCTTGGGGCGCGTACTTCTGAACCATCGCCGTCGCGACACGCGTCGCCGTCATCCCGTCCGGGTAGCCGAGCGGCAGATCGAGCCCCTCAAGCAGCGGGAACCGCCCCCGCGTGTACGCGAAACAGCTCATGCCGAGATCCGAGATCCCATTGACCACGCCGTCGTAGCATTGCGGGGCTTCCGTCAGGGTTCCGCCCGGATACACCGTGATCTTCACCCGGCCGTTGCTTCGGTTCTCGACTTCCTTCGCCCAGGCTACGGCCGTCTCGCACTGGATATGCGTCGGCGGGAAGAAGATGCTGTACGACAGCTCAACGGCCTCTTCCTTCGCGGGGGCCTCCGCCGGCGCAGGCTCTGCGGCCGGGGCGGGCTCTGCCGTCGGGCCCGGCTGTGCGCCCGGGATAGGTTGTCCGGAGTCACCGGCGTCTCCGCCGCAGCCCACAAAGGCCACGGCCCACACGCCCACAATCAACACACACGCTACACCATGGATCGATTTCTTCATATTCATGATTCGCCCTTCCCTGCTGGCCTGCTCGAGGAACCAGCCGTGTCTCCCCCTCGGCCGCCGGCACTGCCGGCGACACCTGGGCCCCCATGCACAGTTGTTGTGTCTGGGACGTGAACACACCCGATGCCTATAGTGTCTCGCGCGTCCCGACAATGTCAAATCCTCTCGCAACAGGGCACCGGGGTGGGCGTCGTATTCCCTGTGGGCGTCGTGTTCCTTGTGCGAGCGCACGCACCCAGCGTATCCTGACGCAAACAGCGGAACCCGACAGGACATGGAGAGGACACGCACATGGCAGCCATGGAAGTAGGAGTGATCACGAGTCTGACGGCCGACAACGATCCCTTCGCCCACGTCGGCGAATTCGGATTGAGGACGTGCCAACTCTGTAACTGGAATCCCGCCACGTGGTCGGCGGCGCGCGCCAAGGCCGTCAAGGCCATGGCGAAACGGGCCGGCGTGCGCATTGCGGCCGTCTGGGCCGGTTACAGCGGCCCTGCCGTGTGGAACTTCATCGACGGCCCGTCCACCCTCGGGCTCGTGCCCGGGCGCTACCGCAAGAAGCGTGTCGCCGAACTGAAGAAAGGCGCCGACTTCGCCGCCTTGGCCGGAGCCCCCGCCATCATCACGCACGTCGGTTTCATCCCCGAGAACCCCGGCGACAAGCTGTACGCCCCCACCGTCGACGCGCTGGCCGATGTGGCCGGCCACTGCAAGAAACGCGGCATCGGATTCTGGTTCGAAACCGGCCAGGAGACGCCCGTTACCCTCCTCCGCACTATCCAGGACATCGGCCTGCCCAATCTCGGCATCAACCTCGACACGGCCAACTGCATCCTCTACGGCAAGGCCAATCCGGTGGATTCCCTCGACGTGTTCGGCGAGTACGTCAGAAACCTCCACGCCAAGGATGGGTTCTATCCGACGGACGGGCGCGCCCTCGGCAAGGAGGCCGCCCTCGGCCAAGGCAAAGTCGAGTGGCCCAGGCTCTTCCGGCGGCTCAAGGAACTCAAGTTCACCGGCGAAGTCGTCATCGAGCGCGAGATCTCCGGCCCGCAGCAGGCCAAAGACATCCGGAAGGCCGTCAGCTACCTGCGCGGGCTCATCGCCCGCGTCCAAGCCGGGTAGCTCGGCCTGCGCTACTGCCCGAGGCCGTCCCGGAGTTCGTCAAGCCTGAGTTGCCGTGCCCAGGAGACTACGCCGTCCGGCGTCACGACGCCGTACTCGGCTTCCCGGCCGCGACCGCGCGTAGATGTCTCGGGTTTGAACCGCCATTTCGCGAGATCCGTGACGTCGTCGAGGGCGCCCAGGATGACGAGAGACTCCATGGCAAGATACGCCGATTCTTCGTGGCCGTAGATGAAGATGTTGGATGCGCGGACATCCGCTCGGAAGACGCCGCGTCCCTGGTAGAACCTCATGATTCCGTCGATGCACGCCTCGCGATCTATCCGCTTGAGCGCCCCCAGCGTCTCCAGCGCCCACAGCGCACCCCGCGTCGCGCTGGCATCGCAAAAGCCGAAGCAGAACAGCCCCGAGGCCTTCTCCACATCAATGGGCGGGGATCCTTCTGGGACGGGCCAGTCCTGCGTGACTTGGTGCGCCGCGATGTAGGCCGCAAGGCGGTCGCCGTCGACGAGGTCGAGGCACCCGAACGCGCGAAGGCAGGCCAACCGGCAGGCGATCTCGTCCATATCCACATATGGGTACGTGCCGTCCTGCGTTGTCGCTTCGCCCCTGGAGGCGTCATTCATCTTCTGAATCGCGTCGGGCCCGATGCGTTCCAGTGTCTCGCGCACATTCTCCGGCGAGAACCCTATCCCGGCCAGTTCCTCCCTCGTCAGAATGCCCATCGACACGATGTTGTACAGGGCACGTGGCTGGCTCAAGGCCATGGACACCCTCTCGGCCACGTTCTCTCTGCTCGCGGTGGTCAAGTAGCGAACCGCCATCGCCCGGTATCTGTCCCCCAACTCGGGGCCGAGGAACGCCATCGGCAGATGGGGCTGTGCGCCCAGGAGAATCGTGAACTCGCCCCGGCCCGAAGCGTAACCCCCCACCCATTCATCGACGGCCTCGAGGGCCATCTCGCGTGTGATGGGCCGCAGCCACCGCCACCCGGCCCGCTGCTCGTAGAAGCGCCCGCCGAGCATCAGGATCACGGCCAGTGCCAGGATATTTGCTCCGATGGCGATGGCGCCTCTTGCGCGATACGCCCGGGATTTGGCGGGAGGTTTGACGAAAACGGAG
>JAFGTL010000392.1 GCA_016934125.1 Candidatus Hydrogenedentota bacterium | reverse complement strand
TTTCCGGGCGGCGCCGACAGCGTCCCGCCGAACGGCAGTGCCCGGAGCAACGTGTCCAGCGAGAACGCGTCCGCGTCGCCGAGCGTCGCGGCGATCTCGGCGATCATCTGGCGCGCGTCGGCGTAGCCCGCGTCGCCCGCGCGCCCGGCGTCGAAGGTCACGGTTTCCGCCGGACGCCCTTCATTCCCGAAGACTACGTGGTTGCCCGCCCGCAGCCGCAGCCGGCCCCCCTGCTGCATCCACAACTCCACCTGCACGGGCCGCGCCACCGCGTCGGATTTGAAGTAGATCGTGGCGTAGAAGAACGGAACTGAATCGAACCGGCGGCTCACGTCGGCCCACGTCGGCTTGGCGCTCCGGCCCAGGGCGAAAAGGAACACGCCCGCCACCAGCGCGAGTGCGACGGCCACGGAGCCGGTGCGGACGAGCCAGGCCGGCGCCAGCCGCGCCCGGTAGCCGTCGGCCGGCGCCGCGCCATGCAGGCGTTCCCGGAATGCGCCCAGTTGGGTGCGCAGCCGGCCTTCCACGTCCGGGGGCAGATCTTTCTGGATGGTGTTCCTCACGATCGCCTCGATGTCCTTTGGGGGTTGTCCGTTCATTGAGCGGGCTCCTTGGCCAGATGGGGCGCGATAGGAGACAGCATCTCCTGAAGGCGTTCACGCCCTCGGGCCACATGCTTGCGCGCCGTCGCGTCTTTGCACCCGAGCGCCTCGGCGATGGCCTGATACGACTGGCCCTGTACGAGCCGGAGCAGCACCGCCGTCGACTGGTTCCGGCTGAGTTTGCCGACCGCCTCGAGCACGATGGCGTGCTGTTCCTGAGCGGCCGCTTCGTCCGCGGGGCTCCGCCCGGGCCGGGGCGTCAGCAACTCCGTGTGGGCCTCGCGCCGGCGCCGCCGGAGCTTCTTCCGCACCACGTCGCAGGCCGTGTTCAGGCAGATCCGCAGGATCAGAGCATGGGGGTTGGCGTGCCGCCGGATCCGGCCCAGTTTGCGCCAGATCAGCGTCAGCGCCTCCTGCAATGCCTCCTCGGCGTCGTCGGCGTTCTGCGTCACGCCCCACACCGCCCGGAGCATCTGGGCCTCGATCGGCTCGATAAGCCGCTCGTAGTCCTCATGTTCCGCCTGCAACCCATTCTCCTCGGCCGCGCCGGGCGTCCGGCCTGCGGCCTCGTTGCGTCGAGTGTCCACCCCTAATGCCGTCGCCGCGCCCCGATCTGTGTACATCCGGCCGGGCCACCCCACGCCGCGCGGTTGCTCGTGTTCCACGTCCAGACTATCATAGGGCCGGCTCGCGGGGGTTCCGTTCGATACAACCGGGAGGTGTCTGGGTTGAAGAAGCTGCTCAAGGCGATCGTCTACGCGCTGTGCATCGCGCTCCTCGTGTGCGGTGCGGCCCTGCTCGCGATTGTGGCCCAGGCGCGCCGCGTCGTCCGCGAGATCCCGGGCGGGCTGGAGGTGCCCGTCGAGCCCGGCGAGCGGGGGCGGTGGGTGAACCCCTTCGTCGGCACGGGCGGCATCCCCTACGTGTGCGGCCACAACTTCCCCGGCGCGGCCAGGCCGTTCGGCATGGTGCGCGTCAGCCCCGACACGGCGTCCATCCTCATCAACCGGCGGGCCCTCAACACCTCCGGCTACTACTACGGCGACAACAAGATCCTCGGGTTCAGCCACACCCGCCTCGTCGGCACCGGCGCCACGGACGGCGGCCATTTCCTCGTCGTGCCCACGGTGGAGCCCGTGTTCCAGGGCATCCGGCGCCGCGGCCAGTTCGCCCCCTTCTCCCACCGCGATGAAGTCGCCTTCCCGGGCTACTACGCCGTCCAGTTGCGCGAGCCCCCCGTACGCTGCGAACTCACCGCCACCGAACGCGCCGGCCTCCACCGCTACACCTTCGCCGCGGACACCACGCCCCATATCCTCATCGACGTCACCAGCGCGCTGGGCCGCGGCCGCAGCAAGGAGGGCCACGTCCAGGTGCTCCCCGAAACCCAGGAAATCGAGGGATCGGCCCGCACCTTCGGCTCGTTCTCAAGCCGCTACGGCGGGCTCAAGGCCTACTTCGTCGCCCGGTTCGACCGCCCCTTTGCCGAGTTCGGCGTCTGGGACGGCGGCGTGTTCTATCCCGGCCGCGACGAGGCCGCGGGCAACGAGGCCGGCGTCGACGTCGGCTTCGCGCAGCGCGACGGCCAGCAGGCCGTCGAACTCCGCCTCGGGCTGTCCTACGTGAGCATCGCGAACGCCCGCGCCAACCTCGAAGTCGAGACGGGCGGCCGTAGCTTCGACGCGATCCTCGCCGACGCGCAGGCCGCCTGGGAGCACCGGCTGTCCGCCATCCGCGTCCGCGGCGGCACCGACAAGCAGCGCACCATCTTCTACACGGCCCTCTACCGCGCGCTCCAGATGCCCACCGTGTTCAACGACGTGAACGGCGACTACCTCGGCTTCGACGGGCATGTCCACAAGGCCGGCGGCTTCCGCTACTTCACGGATCTCTCGCTCTGGGATACCTTCCGCACCGTCCATCCCCTGTTCACGCTCATCGCCCCTGCGGATCAGCGCGACATGATGGTTTCCCTCGTGCGCATGGCCGAACAGGGCGGCTGGCTGCCGCGCTGGCCCTCCGGCCACGGCTACACCAACTCCATGCTCGGCACCCCCGCCGACATCGCCATCGCCGAGGCCTACCTCAAGGGGATCCGCGGGTTCGACGTGGAAACCGCCTACCGCGCCATGCGCCAGACGGCCCTCGGCACGACGCCCCCCGACGGCCCGTTCTCCGGCCGCGAAGGCGTCGAGCACTACCTCGAATTCGGCTATTGCCCGGCCGATCTCATGAAGGAAGCGGTGGCACGCACCCTTGAATTCGCCTATGCCGACCACGCCATTGCACTGTTGGCCCACGAACTCGGCTATGATGAGGACGCCGCGCTCCTGGCCGAACACGCCGGCTTCTACCGGAACCTGTGGAACCCCCAGACGGGTTACTTCCAGCCGCGCACCGCGCAGGGCGCCTTCGTCGAGCCCTTCCGCCCGCGCCTGCTCACCTATCTGGATCGCACCGGCGAATACACCAACGATTACGTCGAGGGCAGCGCGCTCCAGTGGCGCTGGGCGGTGCCGTTCGACGCCGAAGGGTTGATCGGACTCTTCGACAGCCCCGAGCGCTTCGCCCGGGAACTCAACGACTTCTTCGCCCAGGCCGATCCGGCCCGGGGCGCCTGGAATCCCGGGCCCTACTACTGGCACGGAAACGAGCCCGATCTTTACGCCGCCTACCTGTTCAACGACGCCGGCCGGCCCGATCTCACCCAGCGCTGGGTGCGATGGATCCTCGACAACAAGTACGGCACCCGCCACGACGGCCTCGACGGCAACGACGACGCGGGCACGCTCTCGGCCTGGTATGTGTTCAGCGCCCTCGGGATCTATCCGGTGGCGGGCTCGGACAAGTACCAGATCGGCTCACCCGTCTTCGAGCGGGCCGACATCGCCCTCGGCGAGGCGCGCCTCTCCATCGTCGCCGACAACTACGCGCCCGGGCACATCTACGTGCACCGCGTCCTGCTCAACGGCGAGCCCCTCGATCGCTGGTGGTTCCGTCACAGCGAGATCGCCGGCGGCGCCGAACTGCGGTTCGAGATGGCCC
>JAFGTL010000391.1 GCA_016934125.1 Candidatus Hydrogenedentota bacterium | reverse complement strand
GGTGCAGGGCGACGGCGTGGCCCAAGGTTACTGGCGAAAGCCCGACGAGACGCGAGACACCTTCCAGGCCCAAATCGCCGGGGAGGGCGGCGGCCCGTTCCTGCGCACCGGCGACCTAGGATTCCTCAAGGACGGGCAACTGTTCATCACCGGGCGCTGCAAGGATCTCATCATCATCCGCGGTTTCAATTACTACCCGCAGGACATCGAGCAGTCCGCCGAGTCGGCCCACGACGCCCTCCGCCCCCATGCCGGGGCCGCCTTCTCCATCGAAGTCGCCGGCGACGAGCGCCTCGTCGTTGCCCACGAAGTGCATGAGCGCGCCCTGCCCGACCTCCGCATCGAAGAAGTGGCCGACGCCGTTCGCCGCGCCGTCGCGGAGGACCACCAACTCGACGTGCACGCCATCGTGCTTCTCAAGGCGCGCGCCTTGCCCAAGACGAGCAGCGGCAAAATCCAGCGCCTGCTCTGCCGGAAGCGTTACCTGGCCGGCACACTTGACGTCGTCGGGCGCCATGTCCTTCCCTCCGCACCCGGAAACGGCAACGGCGCCGTTGCGCCGCCCGCCGCCCGGGCCTGCGATCCGGCGCGGATTGCCCGGTTCCTGGCCTCCCGCATCGCCGCGCAACTCCAGATCCCCGAAGACACCATCGACGTACACAGGCCGTTCTCTACGCTGGGCCTCTCGTCCCTGGCCACCGTCCAATTGGCCGGCGACCTCGCCGATTTCCTCGGCCGGGCCATTTCGCCTACCGTCGCATACGAGTATCCTTGCATCGACGCCCTGTCGCGCCACTTGGCCGGCCAGTCGTCAGCCGTCGCCGCAGGGCTCGCAGGTTCGTCCCGGCGGCCTGCCGACGATCCCATCGCCATTGTCGGCATCGGGTGCCGGTTCCCCGGCGCGTCGAACGCCGACGAGTTCTGGGCCATGTTGCGCGAAGGCCGCGATGCCATCCGCGAGGTGCCCGCGGAACGGTGGGATGCCGACGCCCTCTACGATCCCGATCCCGGAACACCCGGCAAGATGAGCACCAAATGGGGCGGCTTCCTCGATCATCCCGATCAGTTTGACGCAGCCTTCTTCAATCTGTCTCCTCGGGAAGCGGGCGCCATGGATCCGCAGCAGCGGCTCTTGCTCGAGGTTTCCTGGGAGGCCCTCGAGAACGCGGGGCTCGCGCCGGACTCGCTCGCCGGGAGCCGCACCGGCACCTACGTCGGCATCGGCACCATCGACTACCTCCAACTCATGCTTCAACAGGGCGGCGAAATGGACGCCTATGCCGCAACCGGCAACACCCAGTCCGTTGCGGCGAACCGGTTGGCCTACTTCTACGACTTCCAGGGGCCCAGCCTCGCCCTCGACACCGCCTGCTCCGCCGCCCTTGTCGCCGTGCACCAGGCCTGTTCCGGCCTCCGAAGCGGCGAATGCGACCTTGCCCTCGCGGGCGGCGTCAACATGATCCTCGCCCCCATGGTGACGATCTCCCTGTCCCAGGCCCGCCTCATGTCGCCCACCGGCCGTTGCCGCGCCTTCGACGCCGACGCCGACGGCTACGTCCGCGGCGAAGGGTGCGGCCTCGTTGTCCTGAAGCGCCTGTCCGACGCCATCGCCGCCGGCGACTCCGTGTTCGCCGTCATCCGCGGCACCGCCTTCAACCACGACGGGCGCAGCAACGGCCTCACCGCACCCAACACCCTCGCCCAACAGCGTGTGCTTCGCGCCGCGCTCGAGAACGCCGGCGTAGCCCCCGACGAGATCGACTACCTCGAGGCCCACGGCACCGGCACGCCTATCGGCGATCCCATCGAGTTCCAGTCCATCAAGAACGTGTTCCTCCATGGCCGCGCCCCGGAGCGGCCCTGTATCATCGGATCCGTCAAAACCAACATCGGTCACCTCGAGGTTGCCGCCGGCATCGCGGGCCTGATCAAAGCCGTTCTCGCACTCCAGCACGAGGAGATCCCGCCGCACCTGCTGCTGAGTCGCCTCAATCCACTGCTCGAGGCCGACGGACTGCCTTTCGCCATCCCCAACGACTGCGTTTCCTGGCCGCGCGGCACGCGGCGCCGCATCGCTGGCGTGAGCGCCTTCGGGTTCGGCGGCGCTAACGCCCACGTCGTCGTCGAGGAGGCCCCACGCACCGCGTCCGCTGCGCCCGATCTGCCCGAGCGCCCCCGTCACATCCTGGCCCTGTCCGCCCGGAACGAGCAGGCCCTGCGCGAACTCGCTGGCGCCCATGCCGCCCATCTCGAGCGCCAGCCGGACGCCGCCCTGCCCGATCTATGCTTCACGGCCAACGCAGGCCGCGCCGCCCTCGAACACCGGCTCGTGCTCACCGTAGAGCAGGGAGTCGGCCCCGAGGCGGCCGCGGCCCTGCGCGAGAGGCTGGCCGCGTTCGCCGCCGGCGAGACGCCGGATGGCGCGTTCACAGGTGTCGTGCCCCGTGGCGCGGCCCCGAAACTCGCCTTCTTGTTCACCGGACAGGGCGCCCAGTTCCCCGGCATGGGGCGCCAGCTCTACGACACCGAGCCCGCGTTCCGCGCCGCCCTCGACCGCTGCAATCGCCTTCTTTCCGGCCACCTGCCCGAGCCGCTCCTGAACGTCATGTATCCCGAAGACGGCTCGTCGGAGTTGTTGAATCAGACGGCCTACACCCAGCCGGCCCTGTTCGCCCTCGAATACGCCCTCGCCCAGCTCTGGCGCTCATGGGGCGTCGCGCCCGACTACCTGCTCGGCCATAGCGTAGGCGAAATCGCCGCCGCATGCGTGGCCGGTGCGTTCAGCCTGGAAGATGGGCTCCGCCTGATCGCCGAACGCGCCAGGCTCATTCAGTCGTTGCCCCCGGGCGGTAGCATGGCCGCTGTGTTCACCGATCGCGATACCCTCACCCCCCTCGTCGAACCCTACGCGGATCGGCTCGCGGTCGCCACCGTGAACGGCGCCGAACTCCTCGTCATCTCCGGCGAGGAACAGGCCGTCGCTGACGTTGTCAAGACCCTCAAGGAGCGCGACATCCGCGCCAAGGCCTTGGCCGTGTCGCACGCCTTCCATTCCCCGCTGATGGATCCCATTCTCGAGCGGTTCGCCGCCGTGGCCCGCACCATCGAGTTCCGCCCCCTGCAGATCCCCCTCGCCTCGAACCGCGATGGCCGCATCCGCCAGCCCGGCGAGATCCTCGACGCCGACTACTGGCGCGATCACATCCGGAACGCCGTGCACTTCGACGCCGGCATGAAGGCCCTCGCCGAGGCCGCCTGCCGTGTCTTCATCGAGATCGGCCCTGCCAATACACTCATCGGCATGGGCAAGCGATGTGTCGACGTCGACAACGCCGTCTGGCTCCCCTCGCTCAGCAAACGCCCTGACAACTGGGGCGTGCTCCTGGGCAGCCTCGCCAACGCGTACACCGAAGGCATCCCCGTCGACTGGGCTGCATTCGATCGGCATTACGTCCGAAACCGGCTGCGCCTGCCCACCTATCCGTTCCAGCGCGAACGCCATTGGTTTGCCGCCAAGCACCCGGCTCCCGCCATCGCCGTCTCGGGCACGGCCGGCCCCGTCGGCCTGGACGCGCGCGACACGATTCAAGACTGGCTCTACACCGCCGGCTGGGCCGCCCTCGAGCCCCCTGCGCCCGCCCCGTCTACAGAGCCTGGCGCATGGGTGATCCTCGCCGACGCCCACGGCATCGGGGCACAACTCGCCGAACAACTCGAGAGTCAAGGGCAGACGGCCATCATTGTGCAGCCCGGCAAGACACGCGCGGGCGAGCTGCCCCGGTTCGAGATCGAGCCCGGCAACTTCGAACACGTCCATTTGCTGGCCCATGATCTGTTCGCGGCGGATCTGCCCCCGATTCGGGGCTTTGTCCACCTGTGGGGGCTCGATGTGCCCTCCCCCGTAGGCGACGCGGACGGCTGCCCCATGCCCCTCGAACTCGGCTGCGGTTCTGCCCTCTACGTCATCCAGGCCCTGATGAAACACGCCCCGCAAGACGCCCCGCCCCGCCTCTGGCTCGTCACCCGCGGTGCGCAGACGGCCCCCGGCGATGAACACGCCCCTGCCCTGGCCCAAGCGCCCCTACTCGGCTTCGGCCGGGCCGCGGCCCTGGAAGCCCCCGACCTCCTCGGCCGGCTCATCGACCTTGATCCCGCCGCTGAGCCCCAGGCCGCGGCCGCGTCCCTCGCCCGCGAACTCCTGGCCGGCGATGCCGAGAACGCGGTCGCCCTGCGCGGCGACAGCCGGTTCGGCGCGCGCCTTGAACAGGCCGGCCCGCCCGCCGGTAACATGCCGCTCCGCTGCCGCGCCGACGCCACCTATCTGCTCACGGGCGGCTTCGGTGGCCTTGGCCTATCCGTGGCGCGCTGGCTCATCGGCCGTGGCGCGCGCCGCCTTATCCTCATGGCCCGCACCCCCTTGCCCCCGCGTGGCGACTGGGCCGCCGTCGAGCCGGGCTCGCCCGTCGCGGCCCGAATCGACGCCGTCCGAGAGCTCGAGGCCCTCGGCGCGAGCGTGCACGTCGCAGCCGTCGACGTGGCCGACGCGCAGGCCTTGGCCGCCTTTCTCGATGCCTTCAACGCCGAACAGTGGCCCCCGATCCGCGGGGTGGTTCACATGGCCGGCGTGCTCCACGACCACCTCCTCGCCCAGATGGACGTCGCCTCCTTCGACCTCGTGTTCAAACCCAAGGTGACCGGCGCCCTCAACCTGCACCGCCTCCTGGCCGGCGCGCCCCTCGACTTCTTCGTCCTCTTCTCGTCCGCGGCCTCCATGCTCGGCTCCGTAGGCCAGGCCAACTACGCCGCGGCCAACGCCTTCCTCGACGCCTTGGCCCAGTATCGGCGATCGCAGGGCCTCCCTGCCCTGGCCGTCAACTGGGGGCCTTGGGCCGGCGTCGGCATGGCCGCGCGGCCCGATCGCGGCGGCCGCATGGCCGAACAGGGCATGAAGAGCCTCGAACCGGCCCTCGCCTGCGAGGCCCTGGGCACGGCCCTCGAACTGGGCACGCCCCAGTTGGGCGTGTTCGACGTGGATTGGCCCAAACTCCGAGACGCCTTCTGGATGGCGGGCGACTCCCCGTTCCTGGCCCAAGTCGCCGAATCAGCCGGCGAAGCACAGGCGCCTGGATTGCTCCAGTCGCTCCTCGAGCAGGCCCCTGACAAACGTAAGGATCTCATCCTCGATCACATCCGCGCCTCTATCGCCGCTGTGCTCGGCGCCGATATCGCTCAGGTTCCCCCCGAGGCCGACGTCGTCGCGCTCGGACTCGACTCGATCATGGTGATGGATCTCGCCCGCAGTCTAGGCCGCGATATCGGCATGCACATGCATCCCCGCGAGGTGTTCGATCGCCCCAACCTCGATGCCCTGGCCACCTACCTCGCAGCCGAACTCGATATCCGGGACGGCCGCCGCGAGGGCGCGGTCCCTGAGGAAGGCGGCTACCTGAGAGCTCACGTCGATCGGATCGAGGAGACGATTCGGAAGACTGCTCCGGCCGGCCCGCGGAATCCCTCGTGCGTTTTCCTGCTCTCCGCGCCGCGATCGGGCTCGACTCTGCTCCGCGTCATGCTTTCGGCCCATCCCGGCCTGTTCAGTCCCCCCGAACTCCATATCCTCCCCTTCGGCGATATGAGCGCGCGCGTGGAGGCCATGGGCAACGCGCGTTACCTCGGCGAAGGGTTGCAGCGTGCCCTCGTCGAACTCCGCGGGATCACCGCCGAAGAGAGTGAGGCCCTCGTCGACGAGATGGTGGCCAACCGGACGCCCATCCAGGAGGTGTATGCCATCCTTCAGGAAGAGGCGCGCCCGCGCCTGCTCGTCGACAAGTCGCCGTCCTATGCGGCGAGCATCGAAGTGCTCGAAGTCGCCGAGCGCATCTTCGACCGGCCCAAGTACATCCACCTGTTCCGGCATCCCTACGCCATGATGGCCTCGTACGTCAAGAACCGCACGGCCCGCATGTTTCGCTTCGAGAACGTAGATCCCTTCCTGCTGTCCGAAGAGGTGTGGACGTCGCATAACGAGAACATCATGCGCCTCTTCGAGCGCATCGAGCCCGAGCGCCGTTACGGCATCCGCTACGAAGATCTCGTGCGGCAGCCCGAACCCATCATGCGCGACCTCTGCGGGTTCCTCGGACTGCCCTTTGACGAGGCCGTGCTCTTCCCCTACGAGCGCGGCCAGATGATCGACGGCTTGACCGCGCGCACGCCCATGATGGGCGATCCTAACTTCGCCAAGCGAACCTCCATCGAGCCCGGACTGGCCGACGCGTGGAAGGCCGCCCGGCTCCCGCGCCCCCTTGGGGAAGCCGCACGCCGCTGCGCTGCTGTCTTGGGTTATGATCTACCCGAGGACGGCATCATCCAGTCCGCTGCCGGTGCGGCCGGGTTTGACGACGTCGAGGAAGAGCGTCTATGACGCGTGAACAGCTTCTGTCCTCGGCCTTGGCCCGCTCCGCCCAGGTGTGGGCCAAGGGTTCGGAACTCTGCATCCGCGCACCCAAAGGCGCGCTGTCCACCGAACTGCGCCAAGCTCTGGCCGAGCGGAAGCCCGAGTTGATCGCCTTTCTGGGCGATCGCCGCAAGTTCGCTTCCGTCTCCTTTGCCCAGCGCCGCGTCTGGTTTCTTGAGCAGCTTCAGCCCAACACCAGCGCATACAACATGCACGTCGCCTTCCGCCTTAGGGGCGTCCCCGACGAAACCGCCTTGCTGGAGGCCGTCTCCCAACTCGTTCGCCGGCACGAGACGCTGCGCACCGCTTTCACCGAACTTGACGGCGAGCCCGCCCAGGTTATCTACCACCGCCTCGAGTTGACGCTCGCGCGCGATGACATGGCCGCGTTGCCCCGGGACGATGCCGAGCGCGCCGCCAACGAACGCGCCGTCGAGTTCGCGCGCACGCCCTTCGATCTCACCCGGGCCCCCTTGTTCCGCGCCGCCCTGATCCGCGTCCAGTTCGACGAGTATCTCCTGGTATTCGCCCTCCACCACCTCATCGCCGACGGGTGGTCAACCCAGGTACTCACCCGCGAATTCCTGACCCTCTACTCGGCCGCCGTCTCCAACCGGCCAAGTCCGCTCCCCGAGTTGCCCATTCAGTACGCCGACTTCGCCAGCCGGCAGGCCGCCTGGCTCGCCGAAAACCACGATGAGCACCTCGCCTACTGGCGCGGACAACTCAGCGGCGAGTTGCCCGTGCTCGACCTGCCCACCGATCGGCCCCGGCCCGCCTCCCCGTGTTTCCGAGGCGACAGACTGCTCCGGGCGATCCCCGCCGCCACCCTCGAGCCCTTCCGCGCCCTCGTCCGCGATGAAGGCGCTACGCTCTTCATGGGCCTGCTCGCTACCTTCCAGGTGCTCCTCCACCGCTACACCAACCTGCGGGACATCGTGGTCGGCGTGCCCGTTGCCGGGCGCACCCGGGACGGCACCGAGAATCTGATCGGCTTCTTCGCCAACACCCTCGCCCTGCGGACCGACTTGTCCGGAGCCCCCTCCTTCCGTGAAATGCTGCAACGAGTGCGCTCCGTCGCCCTCGATGCGCAACAGCACGAGGATCTGCCCTTCGAGCGAATCGTCGAAGACGTCCAGCCCGATCGCTCCCTCACCCATTCGCCCATATTCCAGGTTGTGTTCGCCCTCCAGAACCAACGGCGCCCCAACCTCGACGTTCCCGGACTCGCCATTGAGCGCGTCCCCGTCCAGATCGACAACGCCAAGTTCGACCTCAGCCTCTTCACGGCCGAGCACGAGGGCGAACTTCGCCTCGTCTTCGAGTACAGAACCGAGCTGTTCGATGCCCCGACGATCGAGCGCATGGCCGGCCACTACGAGGTTCTGCTCAACGCCATCCTCGCCGATCCCGATCGGCCCGTATCCACGTTGGCCATCCTCACCGAGGCCGAACGGAACCGCGCCCTTATCGACTGGAACGACACCGATGGCGACTATCCTGTCGGCGCGTTGCTCCACAGTCTGTTCGAGGAACAGGCCGCCCGCACGCCCGACGCCGTCGCCGCCGTCCATGAGGGCAAGGAACTCTCCTACCGCGAACTCGAACGCCGCGCCTCCCGCCTCGCCCGCCATCTCGCCGCCGTGGGCGGATTCGATGCCCCCGGCGGGCTCGACGCCCCCGGCGGGCTCGACGCCCCCTCCCCGCGCCTCGTCGGCGCCTGTGTCGAGCGCGGATTCGAGATGCTTGTCGCCCTGTTCGGCATCCTGAAGGCCGGTGGCGCCTATGTCCCGCTCGATCCGGAGCATCCCCGCAAACGGCTGTGGGCCCTCCTCGACCACGGCCCCATCAACCTTGTCGTCACCCAGCCCTGTCTCAACGCCCGCCTCGAGTGGCCCGCCGATGTCGAGCGCCTCTGCCTCGAAGGCGACCTCGTGCGCGACGCGGCCGGCGAGCCGCTGCCCGAACCGGCCGCCGACGTCCCGTCCGTTCCCCGCCGGACTCCGGATGAACTGGCCTACATCATCTATACTTCCGGCTCCACCGGCACGCCGAAAGGCGTCGCCATCAACCATCGCGGTGCCGTCAACACCATCTGCGACATCAATGAACGCTTCGCCATCGGCCCGGGCGATCGCGTCTGCGCCATTTCATCCCTCGGCTTCGACCTCTCCGTCTACGACGTGTTCGGGACACTCGCCGCGGGCGCCACGCTCGTGATCCCGCGCCATGCCGGCGCGCGCGATCCCGCCTACCTCACGGGCCTGCTCGCCCGCGAACGCGTCACGTTGTGGAACTCGGTGCCCGCCCTCATGCAGATGCTTGTCGACTACGCGTCAGGGGCGCCCGACGCGCCATCGTGGCCGCTTCGCCTTGTCCTGCTCAGTGGCGACTGGATCCCCATGCGGCTACCCGGCCAGATCCGGCGCCTCGCGCCCGGCGCGCGTCTCATCAGCCTCGGCGGCGCCACGGAAGCCTCCATTTGGTCGATCCTCTATCCCATCGAGTCCATCGAGCCCGCCTGGACGAGCGTGCCCTACGGCCGCCCCATGAAGAACCAGCGGTTCTACGTGCTCGACGAAACCCTCGAACCGTGCCCGAGCCGCGTCACCGGCGATCTCTACATCGGCGGCGTCGGCCTGGCCATGTGCTACTGGCGCGATGACGAGAAAACCTCCGCCGCCTTCATCACCCATCCTGTCACCGGCGAGCGCCTCTATCGCACCGGCGATCTCGGCCGCTACTTCCCCGATGGCACCATCGAGTTCCTCGGCCGGCAGGATTCCCAAGTCAAAATCCGCGGATTCCGCATCGAATTGGGCGAAATCGAGGCCGCACTCTCCCACCATCCCGCCCTGTCCGATTGCGTCGTCCTCGCCTTAGGCGACGCGCCGGGCGAGAAGCGCCTCGTTGCGTATGTCGTCTCATCTCAGGAGCCCGCCCCCTCCGACGACGAACTCCGCAACAGCCTCCGCGAGAAACTGCCGGCGTACATGGTGCCCTCCGCGTTCGTGTTCCTGTCGGCCTTGCCCCTGACGCCCAATGGCAAGGTGAACCGTCGCGCCCTGCCCAAGCCCGATCCCGAACAACTCCAACACGACGGGACGTTTCTCGCCCCCCGCACCCGCGTCGAGGAATCCCTCGCGGATATCTGGCGCAACGTGCTCGATGTGGCTCGCATCGGCGTCGAAGACAGTTTCTTCGACCTCGGCGGCCACTCCCTGAAGGCCACCCGCGTCATCGCGCGCATCCGCGACGTCTTCGGCGTCGAGATCGCCCTGCGCGACTTGTTCGAAGAGCCCACCATCGCCGCCCTTGCCCGCCGCATCGAGTCGGCCGCCGGCCGCGGGGCGTCCCCCATGGAGCCCGTCCCGCGTGACGCCGATCTGCCCTTGTCATTCGCCCAGCAACGGCTCTGGCTCTTCGAGCAACTCGTGTCCGACACTACGGTGTACGCGGTGCCGGCCGCGTTGCGCCTCGAAGGCGACCTCGACGGCACCGCCCTCGAACGGGCCCTCAGCGAAGTCGTGCGTCGCCACGAATCGCTCCGCACCGCGTTCCGGGCCGTCGACGGCGAGCCCGTCCAGATCATCGAGGACTTCCGCCCGCTCCGCGTCGACGTGGTCGACCTCCAGCATCTTGCCCCCGACGCGCGCCATCCCGAGGCCCTGCGGCTCGCTCGGGAGGAGGCCCAGCGCCCCTTCGATCTCGCGGCGGCCCCGATGCTCCGGGCCCGCTTGCTCCGGCTCGCGCCCGCCGACCACGTGCTTCTCGTCAACATGCACCACATCGCATCCGACGGGTGGTCTGTCGGCGTGCTCGTCCAGGAGGTGGCCGCCCTCTATGAGGCATTCTGTGCCGGCCGGCCCTCGCCCCTGCCGGAACTGCCCCTCCAGTACGCGGACTTCGCCGCGTGGCAGCGGAACTGGCTACAGGGCGAGGTACTCGACGCTCAACTGGGCTACTGGCGCGAGCGGCTGGGCGGCGATCTGCCCGTCCTTGCCTTGCCCACCGATCGCCCCAGGCCCCGCGTCCAGTCCTTCCGCGGCGCCATGTTCCGCGCTACGATTCCCCCGGCGCTTGCCGAGGCTGTCGAAGCCTTCGCCCGCGGCGAACACGTCACGCCGTTCATGGCCCTGTTGGCCGCATTCTACGTGCTCTTATACCGCTACACCGGGCAGGATGACCTCGCCGTCGGCAGCGCTGTCGCGAACCGCAACCGGGCCGAGATCGAGGGCCTCATCGGCTTCTTCGTCAACACCCTCGTCATGCGCACCACCCTCGCCGGCGCGCCCTCCTTCCGCGAACTCCTCTTCCGTGTCCGCGATACCGCCCTCGGCGCCTTCGAGCATCAGGACGTCCCCTTCGAGAAACTCGTCGACGAACTCCAGCCCGAGCGCGACATGGGCCACGCCCCCTTGTTCCAGGCCATGTTCGTGCTCCAGAACGCCCCTGTCCGTCCCCTCGAACTGCCCGGCCTCCGCGTGACGCCGCTCCGTGCCCACGGCGGCACCGCCAAGTTCGATCTCTCTTTTGTGCTGAACCACGGCCCCGACGGCCTCGCCGCGGCCATCGAATACAGCACCGATCTCTTCGATGCCGCAACCATCGAGCGGATGTTGCGCCATTTCCTCACGATCCTCGGGCGCGCTGTCGCCGCCCCCGGCACACGCCTTGCCGAGTTCCCCATGCTGTCCGAAGAGGAGTTGCGCGAGGCCGTCGACGACTGGAACCAGACAGACGGGCCGTATCCGGATGGCGCCTGCATCCACGAATTGATCGCCCAACAGGCCGCCCAGACCCCGGACGCCGCGGCCGTGCGCTTTCTGGACGAAACCCGCTCCTACGGCCAACTCGACGCCCAGTCCAACCAGCTCGCCCGCCGCCTCCAGGCCTTGGGGGCCGGCCCCGAGGTCATCATCGGCCTCTGTATCGGGCGTAGCGTCGATCTCATTGTCGCCGTTCTCGGGATCCTCAAATCCGGCGCAGCGTTTCTCCCCCTCGATCCCGGCTATCCCAGCGAGCGGCTTGCATTCATGATCCACGACGCCGGCCTCCGCCTTATGGTCACCACGCAGGCCCTGGCCGCGTCGCTGCCCGTCGACGGGCTCGACACCGTGTGCCTCGATCGCGACGCGGGCCGTATCGCCGGCGAGAATGACGCCCCCGTGTCCAGCGGCGCCACGCCGTCGACGCTCGCGTACGTGATCTATACCTCCGGCTCAACCGGGCGTCCCAAAGGCACCCTGATCGAGCATCGGGGCGCATGCAACCTGGCCGCTTGGCAGCGCGACTGCTTCGGCTTGACGGCCGCCGATCGCGTGCTTCAGTTCGCCTCGGCGAGTTTCGACGCGTTCGTGTTCGAATTGCTGTGGGCCTTGTGCTCGGGCGCGTCGCTACACTTGGCGCCCCGCGAGATCATGGCCTCAGTCGAAGACTTGGCCGGCCTGCTCGAAGATAGCAAGATCACGACCGCCGTGTTGCCGCCCGCCATGCTTCGCCTGTTGCCGGAACGCCCCTATTCCGCCCTGCAAGTCCTCTGTTCAGCGGGCGAAGCGTGCGATGCGGCCCTGACAGCCCGGTGGCAACGGGGCCGCCGGTTCTACAACGCGTACGGCCCCACAGAGTCCAGCGTGTGCGCCTCCATCTACCTCTGCCCGGAGGATGGCGACGGCCCGGCCCCCATCGGCTATCCCATCGCGAACACACGGCTATACGTGCTCGATGCCGGACTTAACCCGGTGCCTGCCGGCGTGCCCGGCGAACTCCACATCGCCAGCGTGGGCCTCGCACGCGGCTATCTGAACCGGCCTGATCTCACCGCGGAACGCTTCATCCCGAACCCCTTCTCGGAGAGTCTCTCCTCGCGGCTCTACAAGACGGGCGATCTCGTGCGGCGGCTCCCCAACGGCGCCCTCGATTTCCTCGGCCGTGTCGATCGCCAAGTCAAAATCCGCGGGTTCCGGATCGAACTCGGCGAGATCGAGTCGGCGTTCGCCCGTCAGCCCGGTGTACGCGAGGCCGTCGTGATCGCGCGGGAGGATGGGCCGGGCGATGCCCTGCTCGCGGCGTACATCGTGCCGGAGGCAGGGCATGTCCCCGCGCAGGATCTGCGGCGCGGCCTGGCCCGCTCGCTCCCCGACTACATGATTCCCAACGCGATCGTGTTTCTCGATGCGCTGCCCCTCACGCCCAGCGGCAAGGTGGATCGCCGGGCCCTGCCTGCACCGGGGCGCAGTGCGGAGTGGGGGGGAGGGGACTCCCCGGCCCCCCGAACGCTCACGGAGGCCCGGCTCGCCGAGCACTGGATCCAGATCCTCGACATCGAGCGCACCGGCGTTGGCGACAGCTTCTTCGACCTCGGCGGCCATTCGCTGAAGGCCACGCAACTCATGTCGCGCGTACGCGACGCCTTCGGCGTCGAGATCCCCCTACGCGACTTCTTTGAGGCGCCTACACTGGCTGCCTTGGCCACGCGCATCGATCGGGCCAAAGCCGCCGAGGCCCCGCCCATCTTGCCCGTCCCGCGCGAACACCCCCTCCCGTTGTCCTTCGCCCAACAGCGCCTCTGGTTCCTCGATCGGCTGCTTCCGGGCAATGCGGGCTACAACATGCCCGCTACGCTGCGGCTATCCGGCCGGCTCGATGAAGACGCCCTGCAAGCCGCCTTCACCGAACTCGTCCGCCGCCACGAGCCGCTCCGCACCACCTTTGCCGCCTTCGACGGCCAAGCGCGCCAGGTGATCGCGCCCCCGGCCCCCTTCTCGGTGCGCGCCGTCGATCTGGCCCACCTCGAACCGGCGCAGCGCGATGCCGAGGCGAAACGGCTCGCCACCGAAGAGGCCCTCGCCCCCTTCGACCTCAGCACGGGCCCGATGCTGCGCGCCACGCTCATGCATCTCTCAGACGAGGAGCACGTGCTCGTCCTCGTCATGCACCACATCGTCGCCGACGGGTGGTCAATGGGCGTCCTCGTGTCGGAGCTCACCGCCCTCTACGCGGCCTGCGCCGCGGGTGCTCCATCCCCGCTGCCGGAACTGCCCGTGCAATACGCCGACTTCGCCGTCTGGCAGCGCGGTTGGCTTCAGGGCGAGGTGCTGGAGGCCCAACTCGACTACTGGCGCACGCGTCTTGCCGGCCTGGTTCCGCTTGAATTGCCCTCCGATCACCCGCGCCCAACGCTCCAGCAGTTCAAAGGCGCCGCCGAGTGGCTCCTCATCCCCAAACCGCTTGCCGACGAACTCAACGCCTTGAGCCGCCGCGAAGGCGCCACCCTCTTCATGACGCTCCTCACCGCGTTCAAGGCCCTGCTATCGCGTTACACCGGCCGGGATGACATCGCCGTCGGATCGGGCATTGCCAACCGGAACCGGGCCGAAATCGAGGGTGTGATCGGCTTCTTCGTCAACATGCTTGTGTTGCGCACCGACCTCCAAGGCGATCCGAGCTTCCGCGAGGCCCTTTCCCGCGTCCGCGAGACGGCCCTCGGCGCTTACGTGCACCAGGATCTTCCCTTCGAGAAGATCGTCGAGGAACTCGATCCCGGCCGCGACATGAGCCGCAACCCCCTCGCCCAAGTCGCCTTCCTCCTCCAGAACGCGCCCATGGGCCAGTTCCAGTTGCCCGGCGTGCAGGTTACGCGCCAGGAGCATGACGCCCACACCACCCGCCTCGACCTCGAAGTCCACGTGTTCGAGCGCGCCGACGGCCTCGCCTGCCGCATCTCCTACAGCACCGACCTCTTCGAGCCGGCCACCGTCCGCCGCCTCCTCGGCCACTGGCATGCCCTTCTGGCCGGTGCCGCCGCCGATCCGGGCTGCCGCCTGTCCGAATTGCCGCTGTTGACTGACGCAGAACGCCGCCAACTCATCACGGACTGGAATGATACCGGCCGCGACTACCCGGCCGAACCCCTGATCCACCGCCTGATCGAGCAACGCGCTGAACAGCAGCCCGACGCGCCCGCCGTGGCCTGCAACGGCGTCACGCTCGCCTACGGCGAACTCAACGCGCGCGCCAACCGGCTCGCCCATCGCCTGCAAGGCCTCGGCGTCGGGCCCGAAGCCGTCGTCGCCGTGTGCATGGAGCGCTCGCCCGGCCTCGCCGTGGCCCTCCTCGCCGTGCTGAAGGCCGGCGGCGCCTATCTCCCCTTCGATCCGGCCTATCCGGCGGCACGCCTCGCATACATGATCGAAGACGCGCGGCCCCGCGTCATTCTGTGTCAGGCCGGCTTTCGGGAGCGACTCCCGGATGGCGCCGGGCCTGTCCTGTGCGTCGACGAGCCCGATGACTCCCCCGGCGACTGCCCCGCCAGCCCCGACTCGGAGGTGTCGCCGTCGAACCGCGCTTACATCATCTACACGTCGGGCTCCACCGGGCGTCCCAAGGGCGTCGAGGTGGAGCATTGCACGCTCCTCAATCTCGTTCACTGGCACCGCGAGGCCTATTCGTTGTCCGCCGATGATCGCGCTACCTTGATCGCCAGCATCGCCTTCGACGCCTCCGTCGCGGAGTTGTGGCCCTACCTGGCCGCGGGCGCGTGCCTCTGTATCCCCGACGACGAGACGCGCGTCTCGCCCGAAGGGCTCCGCGATTGGCTCGTCGCCCAGCGCATCACCGTCAGCTTCCTGCCTACGCCCCTCGCGGAAGCGGTGCTCGCCCTCGACTGGCCCGACGACACCGCCCTGCGCGTTCTGCTCGCCGCGGGCGACAGGCTCCGCGCCCATCCGCCCGCGTCGCTGCCGTTCGCCCTGGCAAACAACTACGGCCCCACCGAGAACACTGTCGCGGCCACCTATGCGTTCGTGCCGCCGGACGGGCCGCCGGATCGCCCGCCGCCCATCGGCCGGCCCATCGCAAACAACCGAATCTACATCCTCGATCGCCATCTCGAACCCGTCCCCATCGGCGTGCCGGGCGAGATCTGCATCGCCGGCAGGAGCCTCTCGCGGGGATACCTCAACCTGCCCGATGCCACCCGCGAGTGCTTCATCCCGGATCCCTTCAGTTCCGATGATGGCGCCCGCCTTTACCGCACCGGCGATCTGGGCCGGTTCCGGCCCGACGGCCAGATCGAGTTCCTCGGCCGCCTCGATCGCCAAGTCAAGATCCGCGGCATGCGGATCGAACTCGGCGAGATCGAGGCCGCCTTGGGCGCACACCCCGCCCTGCGCGACGCGGTGGTCGTGGCCCGCGAAGACACGCCCGGCGACAAGCGTCTTGTCGCCTACCTCCGTGCGGTTCAAGGGCAGGAGTGGATGCCCGAGGACGCGCGGCGCGAGTCGGATGCCCACGTCGATCGCTGGCGCGCCCTCTACGATCAGACGCACGAGCGTGCCGCCGGCGCGGGAGCCCTTGACGCGTTCCACGGTTGGAACAGCAGTTTCACCGGGGAACCCATTGCCGAGGACGACATGCAGGAGTGGGCCGAATGCGCCGCCCAACACCTCCGCTCCCTTCATCCGCGTCGCGTATTCGAGATCGGATGCGGAACGGGCCTGCTCATCGCCCGTGTCGCGTCGCACTGTGAGTCCTACCGGGGCGTCGACTTCTCCCAGGCCGCCCTCGAGCAGGCCCGGCGCCTCATTGCGGCCCGCGACGATCTCGAGCACGTAGAGCTCGTGCAGGCCGCCGCCCACGAGATCGCGGATATCGAGCCCGGCTTCTACGACACCATCGTCGTCAACTCCGTCGTCCAGTATTTCCCAGGTGTCGACTATCTCCTCGCCGTGCTCGACCGCGTGGTGCAGGCCGTCGCGCCCGGCGGGGCCGTCTACATCGGCGATGTGCGCAGCCTGCCGCTGCTCGAAGCCTACGCCGCCTCCGTGGAATTCCACCGCGCCGGCGATCGGACTTCGCGCGCCGAACTCCGCGACCTTGTCCGCCGCCGGATCGACGCCGAAGAGGAGTTGTGCCTCGATCCCGAGTTCTTCTACGCGTTCAAGCAGCGGCATAGCCAGATCGCCGGTGTCCGTATCGAACCCAAACGCGGCCGGCACCGGAACGAACTGACGCAGTTCCGTTACGAGGTGATTCTCCGCATCGGCGGCCAGCACAAGCACCCCGCCGAGATGGAATGGCTCGACTGGCACCGCGACGCCCTCGAGCCGGAGCGGTTCTCCGCGCTGCCGGCCACCCGGCGCGGCGAGCCCTTCGGCGTGCGCAATGTGCCGAATGCCCGCCTGGCCATGGAAACCGAACTCCTCGCCTGGCTCGATGGCGAACACGGCCCCGACACCGTCGGCGCGTTCCGTGGCCAGATCGGCGCCCGGGCCGGCGTGGGCCCCGAGGACGTGTACGCATGGGCCGAGGCCGCCGGATACCGCGCCGAACTGGACTGGGCGCGCCACGGCGCCACGGGCGCCTTCGACGTCGTGTTCGCCGAGCCGGCTGCGGACGCGCCCGCTGCGTTCAGCGAGGGGCCCGTTCCCGCTCGTCCCTGGGCCTCCTATGCCACGGATCCGCTGCGGCCGGTGTTCGCCCGGAAGCTGATTCCCGCGCTCCGCGCCCACCTCCAGGAGCGCCTGCCCGATCACATGGTTCCGGCTGCCTACCTCGTGCTCGACGAATACCCCCTTACCGCGAACGGCAAGATCGATCGCGATGCCCTGCCCGCCCCCAGCCTGACGGCCCAGCGGCCTTCCGGCGCGTATGTGGCCCCCTCGACACCCCTCGAGATCCAGCTGGCCGCCATCTGGAGCGAGGTGGTTGGCGTCGAGCGGATCGGCGCACATGACAGCTTCTTCGATCTGGGCGGCCATTCCCTGCTCGTGATCCAGCTTCTTGCCCGAATCAAGGACGCGCTCGGCCTCGATCTGCCCGTGCGCACCCTGTTCCAGTCACCCACCGTGTCCGCCCTGGCCGGCTATATCGAGCGGGCCCGCGAGGCCGCCCGAACCGGCGTCCCATCGCCCGCCCTCGACTCCGAGGGGTTTTCCGTCGTCGTCCCCATTCAGCCCGGCGGCGCCGCGCCCCCGTTCTTCTGCGCCGCCCCGGCGAGCGGCGTCGTGTTCCCCTACTACCACCTCGCATCGCTGCTCGGCCCCAACCAGCCCTTCTACGCGCTCCAGGATCCCCGACTGAGCCCCGAGCGGACGGCCATTGCGGGGGTGGAGGAACTGGCCGCGTGCTACATCGAGGGCATGCGCCACGTGCAGCCCCGCGGCCCCTACCTCCTCGGCGGGTGGTCGTTCGGCGGGATTGTCGCCTTCGAGATGGCCC
>JAFGTL010000390.1 GCA_016934125.1 Candidatus Hydrogenedentota bacterium | reverse complement strand
CAGCCACACCGCGCCCGATTTCACCCGGGAGACGGACGTGACGGCGGCGCTGCCCGCCCAACTCGCCGGAGCCATCCGTCAAGCCCTGGACAACCTCGCCCCGGCCCACCTCCAAGTCGCCCGCGGCAAGGAGGATACGGTGGCCTTCTGCCGGCGGTATCGGATGAAGGACGGCAGCGTACGCACCAACCCCGGCATCATGAATCCCGACGTGGCCGAGCCGCTCGGCACGCCCGACTACACCGTCGAGGTGCTCGTGGCCGCGGATGGGCGCCCAATCGGCGGGCTGGTGCACTACGGGCTCCATTGCGACACCGTCGGCGGCACCGAGATCAGCGCGGACTGGACGTACTCGCTCCGGGAATGCCTGCGCGAGTCCCTCGGGCCGGATCTGGCGCTGTTGACGCCCATCGGCACGGCCGGCGATGTAAACCACTGGAACGTGTTCAAACCTGCGCCGGCACGGGGCTTCGCAGGGACGGAACGCATCGGCCGGGCCATCGGCCGCGCCGCCCTCGATGCGCTCGAGCACGCCGAGTCCGTCCGGCCCGGCCCGGTGCGCGGCCTCCGCAAGACGATCGAGGTGGACTTGCGCTATCCCACCGACGACGAATTGGCCGAGGCGCGGCGCATCTGGGAACAGCCGCCTTCCGACAAGGCCGATTTCACGCTGGATCGCGTCGAGGCGGGCCGGCGGATCCGGGCCGCGGCGCGGGGCCGCACGACGGCCCTGGACGTGACGGTGCTTGCCATGGGCGACGTGGCCCTCGTGGGCGTGCCCTGCGAGTTGTTCACGGAACTCGGGCTCGATATCAAAGGGCGTTCGCCCTTCGATCACACCCTCGTGGTGACGCTCGCCGATGCCAACATCGGCTACGTCGGCCCGCGCAAGGCCCACGAGGAGGGCGGTTACGAGATGACATCCACGTTGCTCGCCGCGGGCATGGCGGAGAAACTCGCCGATACGGCCGTCGAGTTGCTTTGTGCCGCCCACGCGGCGAAGTAGACGTGCCCGCGGCGAAGGGGCGGCCGGGCAGGCCGGGAGGAGTCCAGTGGCGTTGATGAATGCAGCGGTGCTCCACGGGTTCGACGATCTGCGCCTCGATGAGGTGCCTCGTCCCGAGCCGGTTGCGCCGGGCACGGTGCTCGTGCGGATCCGGGCGTGCGGCATCTGCCAGACGGACTACAAGGCCGTCAAGGGCATCCGCCGGAACGTCCGGTTCCCCATCATCCTGGGCCACGAGCCGAGCGGGATCGTCGCAGCCGTCGGGCCCGGTGTGACGCGCGTCAAAGAGGGCGACGAGGTGATCTGCCAGCCCAGCGGATTCTGCGGCGTTTGCGAGCAATGCCGCCTTGGCAACACCCACTACTGCAGCCACGCCTTCACCACCGGCGGCGACGGGCCCGAGGACGTGTGGAACGGTGCCTTTGCCGAGTACATGCTGACCACCGAGTCCTGCCTGTTCCCGAAACCCGCCGGGGTGTCCTTCGATGCGGCCGCGCTCACGGAGCCGCTGGCGGGCGCGTGGAAAGGCGTTGTCCAGTACAGCCAGATCCAGGTGGGCGACGACGTGGTCGTGGTCGGGGTGGGCAGCATCGGGTTGCTGTGCCTGATGGTGGCGCGCGCTGCGGGCGCGGGGCGCCTCATCGCCATCGACACGAGCGCCCACGCGCGCAGCCAGGCCCTGAAACTCGGCGCGACGCACGCCATCGATCCCGCGGCCGGCTACGCGCGGGAGGCCGTCTACGAGATCCTCCCGCAGGGCCCCGATCTCGTTGTCGAGGCGGCCGGGCCCATCGAGGCGGTGCGCCTGGTGCTCGAACTGCGCCGGCGCGGCACGCGGTGGAACCTGTTCGGCATCACCACCCATGAGACCTTCGAGCTTGACGGCGGGCTGAACCACTTCCTCGAGAGCCGCATGGACGCGAGCTTCGGTGTGACGCCGCTTGCGATGCAGCACGCTATCCGGCTCATGGAACGCGGCGTGATCGAGCCCCTCGACATCATCAGCCACCGGTTTCCGCTCGATCGGATTCACGAGGCCATGGCCGTCATGGCGAACCCCAACCGCAACAAGGTGATCGTCAACCCATGAGCGAACACGGGATTCCGCCGCTGCCCGCCCGGGACGAATTCGATGGGAAAGTCGCCGTGGTCACCGGCGGCACGGACGGGCTCGGCCTGCATCTGGCCGCCGCGCTGGCATCGTTTGGCGCCGAGGTGTTCGTATGCGGACGCGACGCGGCCCGCGGGGAGGCGGCCGCCCGGATGATGGGCGCCCACGGCCACTATGTCCGGTGCGATCTGGGCGAGCCGGACGAGGCTGCCGCGTTTGCACGCGAGGCCGGCGGCTTCAACGGGCGTATCGACTATCTGGTGAACAACGCGGCCACCGATCCGCGGATCGAGTTCGAGACGGCCTCGGTGGAGGACTTTGATCGCCTCGTGGCGATCAACCTGCGGCCCTGTTTCGTGGTCACCCAGGCGGCATTGCCCTACCTGGAGCGCGGCGCGGGCAGGGCGGTGGTGAACGTATGCACGACGAACTACCTGCTCGGGTTGGCGCCGTTCACGCTGTACAACGCCAGCAAGTCGGGCATCGTCGGCTTCACGCGTTCCCTGGCCCGCGAGTTGGGCTCGCGCGGGATCCGCGTGAACACCGTGTCGCCAGGCTGGATCATGACGGACAAACAGCTCCGCGAACACGTGGCTGAGCGCGACAAAGAGGAACTGCTCGAAGGCCAGTGCCTGAAGTTCCTGC
Organism: Candidatus Hydrogenedentota bacterium; assembly: GCA_016934125.1. Classification (GTDB taxonomy): domain Bacteria; phylum Hydrogenedentota; class Hydrogenedentia; order Hydrogenedentales; family SLHB01; genus JAFGTL01. The sequence goes on along the minus strand of JAFGTL010000390.1, from coordinate 8,043 downwards.
TCAACGAAGAGCACGTCACGCCCGCCACCCTCTTTCTGCTGTCCCGGGCGGCGGCGGGCATCACCGGGCAGAACCTCGTCGTCGATGGCGGGAAGGTGATGCACTGACGGGCGCGGGGCGGCCGCTCAACCGGCCGGCCACCGGCCCTCGAGCGCAGGCAGTTCTGCCGCGCAGATGAAGAGGAACGCGGGGGGATCGGCCCCGAGTTCGGTGATGATCCACCGGCCGTCCGGCGAGACGAGGGGGCCCGCCTCCACTGGCGAGGGCCGCGTGTCCGGCTGCGCCTCCTGCTGGAAGAGGAGGATGGGCGCGCCGGCCCCGTCGGCCCCGCGCGCCCAGATACGTGTCGCGCCTTTGCGATCGTGCGTCGCGTACACCACGAGGCTGCCGTCGGGCGCCCAGGGATGGGGCGAGATCTGCCCCTTGCCTAACGGACGCCGCACCACCCGATCGCCCGCCATGTCGAGGCACACCAAATCCGGATCGTCGGCCGTATCGGAACGGACAGAGACAACCAGTTGCCTGCCGGCCGGCGCGAAGGCGTACGGCCACAGCGATCGCTTCCCCTCGACGAGGCGCACCCCGTCCTGTCTATCGGGTGTGCCGCTGCCGACGAGCCACAGCGCCGCCATGCGATCCCGCATGCGTTCATAGGCGATGACGGATCCGTCCGGCGCATACTGCGGATTGCGGATGGGCCCAACGGCGGAGGTAAGCGGCAGGCCGGCACGGCCGAGCTCCGGCCAGGCGATCGGGCGTTCGGCCAGGAACATGCCCCGCGACGCGGTATCCTCGGACAACACGAGACACAGGGCCTCCCCCGAAGGATGGGCCGCCATCCCGAAGCAGCCGCCCTGGAAGAACCGGGGGTCACCGGGATGGCCTCGGAGCGGATCCGCCTGGAAACAGGACACGGGATCGGGTTCGAGGTTGCGGTAGGATTGGGCGATCACCTGCTGATACACGGGCGTATCCGGCGCGGCGCGGTTCGGGCGCAGCACCAGCACGGTGTCCCGGAGCGGTGTGCCGGGACGCACGTGCGGCACGAGGAACGCCGGCCGGAACATCGGCCCCGCCTCAGACTCGGACGGCAGGGCCCGCCGGGCAAGCAACGTGACGCGTTCCTCGCCGGGATCGACGAGGGTAAAGGCATGTTGCCGGAATGCCCGGGTGTCGCTGTTCTCGACAGCGTGCATCAGCACCATTGCTGGCGTGCCGATCCATCCCAGTGGCCGCATGCCGACGCCTCTGTCCGGGAACTGAGCGATGCGCAGTCCGGGGCCGGCCGGACGGAATCCCTGCGCAGGCACCCCGGCCGGTTGCCCTGCCTGCGGTAACGCGGGCCGGCCCAGGGGCCCGGGCCCCCTCCGAGTTGCCTCAACAGGGGGCGGCTCGGGCACGGTGGCGGCTGGCGCGGCGTCCTCGGGACGCACGCGCGCGCGCCACAGCGCCACACCGCACACTCCCGCGGCCGCCGCCAACGCCACCACAGCGACAGCGAGGCGCCAACTGGGCCACCGTGTCGACAGGGGCACGCGCGGGCGCGGCGCTTGGCCGAGTCGAACCGTGGCGCGATACGCCGTATTGTCGAGCTCCCGGGTGTCGATCGGCGAGGCCCCGGCGGCCTCCGCAGCCGATGCGCGGGCGATCTCACGGAGCAACTGGGCGCTGTCGCCGATCCGGCTGTCCGGCGATTTGTCGAGCAGGCCCATGACGAGCGCGTCCACGGCCGGTGGAAGGTCGGGCACGAGGCCGGCCAACGGGGCCGGCTCCTGTGTGGTGATATTCCTGATGAGGGCGGCGGGCGTTTCGGCGGCGAAGGGACGCGATCCCGACAGCATTTCGTAGAGCACGACGCCCAGGGAGAACATGTCGCTGGCCGGGCCGATCTCGCCTACGCCGCATTGCTCGGGCGACATGTAGTGCGGCGTGCCGAGGAGGAGGCCATCGGTGGTGAGTTGCGAATCGGCGGACTGGAGCTTGGCCAGGCCGAAATCGGCCACACGCACGCGGCCTTCCTCGTCAATGAGCACGTTGCCGGGCTTGATATCGCGATGAATGACGCCGCGGCCGTGGGCGCAGGAGAGGGCGGCGGCGATCTGCGACACGACGCGCAGGGCCTGCAACCACGGGAGGCGCCCCGCCTGATCGAGCCACCGCGCCAGCGTGTATCCCTTCACGTACTCCATGGCAATGAAGGGCACACCATCCTCGAAGCCCACCGCGTACACCTGGACGATGTTGGGGTGGTTGAGGCGGGCGGCGGCCTTGGCCTCGCGGTTGAACCGGCGCAGCATCGAGTCGTCCCGCGCGAACTGGCCGAGCATCACCTTGAGCGCCACCGGGCGTTCCAGCGAGAGGTCGGCGGCGAGGTAGACACACCCCATGCCGCCCTTGCCGAGCGGCCTGACGACCTTGTAGCTCCCCAGCCTGCGGCCAATGAGGGGATCTTCTCTCTCAGCCACCATGCTGCGTCCTGTGTCCCGTGAAGCGGGCGCCGCGGCCTGCATTCCATCCCCAATCTAGGCCGTCATCGTAGCACGCGTTGCGAGGAGCCATCAAACGCCCTGCCGGGCGCGGGCCTGCGTCATGAGAAACGGGCCGCAGCAGGTGCTGCGGCCCGTTTTGAGGCAGGTATCCTATCGGAAGCGCTTTAGAACAGCGCGGTAAGCTGCGCGAACAGACGCGTGGCCGGGAAGTCGCCCGGGAACTTGTGGAACTTCACGTGGCCGTCCAGGAAGAGGACGTTCGTGCCGCCCGGGACGTGGTTGAACTCGTCCGCCGTCGAGCTGAGCAAGTCGAACATGATCGCAATCGTGCTCTGGCCCCTGGCCGTGGCAGCAGGATTGTTGATGTCGGTGACGAAGAACCGCTCGATGCCCTCGCGGAGCCGCATGATCGTGTAGACCCCGTGGCTGCTCAGCGGCACATCGATGTCGTCATCGTACACATCGGGATCCGACACCGCGTCCGTCAACAACTGACTCAGGACGCCGAGGAATCCGGTGTCCAGGGTGCTCGTCTCGTCGTTCGGATCCTCGCCGGCCGTGCAGTACGACTTGTCCGGATCCAGCGCCCAGGCAAGGTACATGTACGACTGGGCCGTGATCGCGCAGGGATCCACCGGGCCGCCGGCTACCCCGCCCTCGTTCCAGAGCCCGGTGGCGATGTAATCGCCCTCCGAGTCCGACGGGCACATCAGGATGTTCACGTCCGTCAGATACTCCGGATACACATCGGGCCAATTCGGCGTGAATTCCGCATCGCCGCCCGACAGGGGATCCACCGACGGGTTCGTGTACTGGCACTGCGTGCCGCGCGTCGTCGGATCATTCGGATTCTCGAAGGAGCTGTACTTCTGCATCGGAGGGTACATCTCCCCGCGCGACTCGTTGGCGAACATCTTCAAGACAATGCCCACCTGCTTCAGGTTGTTGGCGCAACTCGCCCGCCGGGCCGATTCGCGCGCCCGGGCCAAGGCCGGCAGCAGGATCGCCGCCAGGATGCCGATGATGGCGATCACCACCAGCAGCTCGATCAACGTGAAGCCTCGTTTCCGTCTCGTCATGGTCGGAACCTCCTTCTCTGTGGGGTGCGGCCCCGTCTTGCGGGACAGCACTCTCCCGTTACGGCTGCGCGTCCCTTGGCGTAACGCCATATGCAACAGCCGCTTACACCCGAGGGTCCCGTTTTGGGGAACCCCCAACTTCGAGTCAGTTCATTGCTTGGTTCACGAAACGGTGGTACGATGCCCCTCAGGTGAGGAGGTTTTCCCCCTCCGTTTCGCCCCGATTCTGGCAACGGTCCGGACAATTGCTAACAGTATGACTACGAACAATACAGTTTGGTTTCTAACAACGGTCGCCGCCCTCGGAATCGCCTTCCTCGCGCGCAGCCCCTACATGGCCTTCGCCATTTACGCCTTCCTGTTGCTGGTGCTGATCGCGAACCTGACGTCGCGGGCCTGGTTGTCGGGGCTGGACTGCGAACGCACCGTCAGCGTCACGACGCTCCGGCAAGGCGAGGAAACGGAGGTCGAGGTTACCGTCACCAACCAGCGGGGCTGGCCGATCCCCTGGATCTTCGTCGAAGACCTTGTCCCGGCTGACTTTCCGCTTGCCGGCGAGAGCACCTGCCTGGCCGTGCTCATGCCCGGACGCTCGCTGAAGCTCAAGTACCGGCTCCAATGCCCCCGGAGGGGCTATCACCGCATCGGCCCGCTCATGATGGAATCGGGGGATCTTTTCGGGCTGCAGAAGCGCTTCCGGACGGGCCAGCGTCAGGATTACATATCCGTTCTTCCTACGGTGGCCTACATCGACACGTTCAACATCGCCGCCCGCCGGCCACAGGGCCCAGTGCGTATCTCGAACCGGGTGTACGAAGATCCGACGCGGATCGCGGGGCTACGCGAATATGCGCCCGGGGATCCCCTGAACCGGATCCACTGGAAGGCCTCCGCCCGAACCGGGGAGCTCTTCACGAAGCAGGCCGAGCCGTCGAGCGTCCTGGGCGCCACGCTAATCCTCGACTTGTTCGGTCCCTGCTACCAGGGCGAGACGGCCGAAGCGCGCATGGAACTCGCCATCACGACCACGGCGTCCATCGCATATCTGCTCCAACTGTCCGGTGAGCAGTTGGGCTTGCTGACAAACGCCCGCGACGCCGCCGAAGTGGCGCGGTACGACGTGGACGCGCAACAGGCCCTGTCGCGCGACGACGCACACGATGCGGTGGTGGGGGAGGGCACGTCCGATCGGCTGAGCCCGTTGTGTGTGCCCACGTTGCGGACGCCCATCCAGGCGCAGCGCATCATCGAGAACTTGGCCCGCGTGCTCCCCGGCGAGGGCCTCGACGTGGGCCAACTGATCATGGCCCAGTTCCGGGGCCTGCCCCGCGATGCGGCCCTGCTCCCCGTCCTGCCCTCGGTGTCGGAGGATCTGGCGCTGGTGCTGGCCAACATGAAGCTGTCCGGCTTCGCCGTGTCCGTGTTCCTCATCGACAACAGCGCCAATTACGATACCGCGGCGGGCCTGTTGGCCCCCCATGGCATTCACGTGTTCCACATCGAGCATGAACGGCACCTCCATGAACTCTCGCCCGACAAAATCGGACACTGACCGCCCCGCACCCGACGGGCCGGCGCACGGCCCCACGGACTTCGCGTCGCTCGTCTCGGGCGGCGGGCCGGACGAGAGCCTGCCCCCACCGGCCCACGACAGGCCCCCGCAGCGGCCCGAGCCGCCCACCGATTTCAAGACGCTGCAGGCCGGATGGAGGCCCCAGCGCCGCTCGCTGCAACGGCGCTCGCTCAGCGACTTCATCGTGGATGTGTTGACGCCCTTCATGATCCTGATCATGGTGACTTCGGTGCTGCTGTTCCTCCTCGACGTGCGCTACGTGTACACGGAGGTGCACGATAAGAACCTGCGGTTCGTGGCGGTGTGTTTCGTGCTTGGAATCGTGGCCCTCAACCGGCTCGTGGCCCGGGACGGCAAAGAGGAGTCCTGCCTCTACATCGCGGGGCTCGCCGGGGCGATCGTCATGTATACCCTCGCGACGACGACCGCCTACGAGGTGGGTTCGGTGGCACGCGGATTCCTCGATTCGCCCTATGTGGCGGTGGGCTTCAACCTGGCCATCGTCGGCTTCATCTGGTGGGTGACCAACCGGCTCACCCACGAATGCTGCGTGGACGAGAACCCCTTGGCCGGGGACGTGGGCATCCTGACGGGCACGGCCCGCCGTTTCCGGGACATCATGCAGCGCGAGCCCGGGGCCGGCGCCCGCAAACCGGAGACGCCAATCGACGCGGTGGATCCCACCCAATGGAAGAAGCCTGAGAAGAAGGCGCCCGCGCCCGCCGTCTCCGCCACCGATCGGCTCCCGAAACGACACCCCGGCGTCTCGATCCTCTACTTCTCCGTGCCCGTCATGTTCATCTTCGCCGTCGGCGTCCGCGTGGTGCCCCACGGCGGCCGGTGGATGCTCCTCATGGGCTACTTTTATGTCGTGGCTTACTCGGTGGCCGCGCTCCTCCTCCTCATGCTGACTAGCCTCGGCCAGTTGCGCGCCTACTTCCGCGCCCGCCGGACGCACATCCCGGCCGGACTCGGCCCGTTCTGGCTGGGCCTCGGCGTGGTCTTCGTTCTGATGGTGGTGTTCGGGGCGGCCGCTCTGCCCAACCCGGGCCTGCCGCCTCTCGCGCACATCGAATCCCACGAAATCGACTTCTGGACGCGATCCTCCACCTTCCGGCCCATCCAGGTCGAGGCCACCGATGCCGAGATCCGCGCCCAGTCCCGCTTCATCCGGCGCGTCGGCCAAGGCGTGCTCGTGTGCCTGGCCGCGTTTCTCGCCTACGGCGCACTCAAGATGCTGGGCGCCAGCGCGTTCGCCCTGGCGCGCCGGCGCGATCGCCTGCCCCGGTTCCTCGTCGCCTTCTTCGAATGGCTCGATCGGTTCCTGCAACGGATCACGCGCCTGCCCAAGCTCCCGCGGCTCCGCCCCCGGCCCCGGATCGATCGGCACGTGGCCTTGTCCACGAAGTACGGCAATCCGCTGCGGGAAGGGCCGCAGGGCCGCGCCATGACGCCTACGGATCAGATCGAGTATGCCTACGTCGCCCTGTGCGCCCTTGCCGAGGATCTCGGGGCGCCGCGCCGGCCGGATCAAACCCCCTACGAGTTCATGGAGTCGTTTCCGGATCGCCTCGACAACCTCCGCGACGAGGCCCGCGAGCTCACCGATCTCTTTGTCGCGACGGCCTACGCGGCACGCAGCTACGACAAGAGCGTGGAAGATCGGCTTCGCAAGTTCTGGATGGCCTTCGAGCGAGCCCGGAACCGCGTCGTCCGATAGCGGGCCCGAGTACGAATCCCGAACTGGACGTCGGCGGCGCCGGTTTGCCACACTACGGGGACACAGGACGACGGGGCGAATCAACCGCAAGGAAGGACGTATCCATGAAACGGCGTAGGCTCGGTTCGAGCGATCTGGAGGTGTCGGCACTCTCGTTTGGGGCCTGGCAACTGGGCGATTCCGGGTATTGGGGGCAGGATCCCAACATAGACGAGCAGGCCGCCGTGGATGCGGCCATCGACGCCGGGATCACCCTGTTCGACACGGCGGAAGGATACGCGCGCGGCGAATCCGAGCGGGCCCTCGGCCGGCTCCTCGGGCCGAAACGCAAGGATGTGCTCATCGCCTCGAAGGTGTCGCCCAACCACTGCGCGCCGGCCGATCTGCGCGCCGCGTGCGAGGCCAGCCTCCAGCGCCTCGGCACAGACGTCATCGATCTGTATCAGGTGCACTGGCCGATCCGCGACGTGCCCGCGGCCGACGCCTACGGCGAACTGGAACGGCTCCAAACCGAGGGCAAGATCCGCGCCATCGGCGTGTCCAACTTCGGCCCCGAGGATCTTGACGACTGGTTTGCCTCGGGCTCCTGCGTGTCCGATCAGTTGGGCTACAACCTGCTGTTCCGCGCCATCGAATACGAGATCGTCCCGGCGTGCAGGAAGTACAACCTCGGGATTCTGGTGTACATGCCGGTTCTGCAAGGGATCCTGGCGGGCCGGTGGAAGTCCGTGGATGAAATTCCCGAGAACCGGCGGCGTACGCGCCATTTCTCGGGCGATCGGGAGGGCGTCCGCCACGGGGAGCCGGGATGCGAGGAACTGACGTTCAAGGTGCTCGGCGACATCGCGGGCATCGCGGAGGAGGTTGGGCAGCCCATGGCCACGGTGGCCATGGCGTGGCTCCTCGCGAAACCGGGCGTCACGTCCGTCATCATCGGCGGGCGCAACCCCCGCCAGGTTACCCGGAACGTCGGCGCGGCCGATCTCGAGCTTTCTGCCGAGGTGGTGGGCCGGCTCGACGAAGCCACCGAGCCGCTCCGGGCGTACTTCGGCCGCAACTGCGACATGTGGCAGCCCGCCGGGAACAGCCGGATCCGCTAGCCCATCTTCCGCAGTTACGCCCCGTGAAGGTGGTATTTCCTAGGAAACGATGGCATTGGGGTCTGTTTTCTCCACTACATTT
>JAFGTL010000389.1 GCA_016934125.1 Candidatus Hydrogenedentota bacterium | reverse complement strand
CGTGCGCGCTCCAGCGCGCCTGTTGGGTCGCCCAGCCGTCGTTCAGAAACAGACGAGGGTTGTGTCCGGTGGCGCGGTGCGCGTCTCGGGCAGCCCCCACGGAGCCGGAGCTTATGGTATGATTAGGTTGTGGTCGGTTGAGATGCCGAGTCCGGGGGTCGATGTCGGAGTGCGTATGAAGAAATTGCGTCTGTTGGTCGTGGACGACGAAGAGAGCATCCGGATCGCCTTGTCGCGTTGGTTCGAGAGTTCCGGATTCGATGTCGACCTCGCCGAAGACGGCCTGGTTGCGGTAGAGAAATGCCAAGCCAACGAGTACGACGCCGTCACGATGGATCTTGAGATGCCCCGCATGCGGGGCGCCGAGGCCGTTCAGCACATCAGACGGCTGTGGCCGAACCTGCCCGTGATCGTGCTCACCGCCCATGCCGAGGCCCACCAGGAGGCCGCGGATCTCGACGTGTCGTGCGTCCTCGCGAAACCCACCAGCCTCAACGACCTCGAGCGCGAGGTTCGGACGGCCATCGGCGCCTGACAAGGGCCTTGGCCCCGCCGTGATCTGGACGCCCCCCGACACCTGTAGCCCCAGAACGTCTGGTAGCGAAGGGCGGCGCGTCCGAAGTCGCTGACGGTGCGCAACTTCCGCTCGGCCACACAACCACCCAATGGGAGAGCGTTGCGCAAACACAAATCGCGAGGCCGAGCTCGCCTCACGCGCCGCATCCCAAGTCACGAGACGAGTTGGGTGTAGCATGAAGGCCTTTCCTCGTGTCGCGAAGGGGCGTATAATCCGTCTCGAACCAAGCGGGAGACGGCCGTCTCGCGTTGCCGTCGCGTTCGCGATCGCAGGGGGAGCGCGTCGGGCGAGAGCCCGGTGCGTGGCGGCGGCCGGGCCTTGAACAACGGCGAGGAGCATCCGCGAAGACAAGCCGCGTCGCGTGGCGATGGCCTTGCCGGATAGGAGGAGCGATCCGGATGTTGGCCGCAATGCTCTTGATTGCCATCGTGTTCTTCCTGGTGGTGTATCGATTCTACGGCCGGTTCATGGCGGCCGTATACGAACTGGACAAAGACAAGAAGACGCCCGCCGAAGAAATCAACGACGGCGTCGACTATTGTCCGGCCCATCCGGCGGTCTTGACGGGCCACCATTTCGCGTCCATTGCCGGCGCCGGCCCCATTGTCGGGCCCATCGCGGCGGCCGCCCTCTTCGGGTGGCTCCCGGCGTTCATCTGGTGCCTGATCGGGGCCGCCTTCCTCGGCGGCGTGCATGACATGGGCGCGGTGGCGTCGTCCATCCGGCACGGCGGCAAGTCGGTCGGGGAAGTCGTGAACCGTTGGATGGGGGGGCGTGCCAAGAAGCTGTTCCTATGCTTCACGTGGCTCGCATTGGTGCTGGTATTGGCGGTGTTTCTGGAGCTGTCGGCCAAGACCATGGCCGGCAGCCCGGCCGTGGCCTTCTCGGCGACGCTCTACATCGTTCTGGCCCTCGTGTTCGGCGTGTTGCTCTACAAGTGCCACGTGCCCCTGTGGGTGATGACGATCATCATGGTTCCCATCGTGCTGGGCGCGGTGTGGTACGGCCTGAGCGCCGCATGGGTTCAAACCGTGTTCGCCCATTCCGTGGACACGTGGCGGTTCGTCCTGGCGGGCTACATTTTCGTCGCGTCGGTGCTGCCCGTGTGGCTCTTGCTGCAGCCGCGCGATTACCTGGCGTCCTACATGCTCTACTTCGCCCTCATCATCGGTTTCATCGGCATGGTGTTCGGCGCGGGCCGGTTCGAGATCACGCTGCCGGCCTTCAAGGGATTCAACCCGGCGGACGCGGAGTATCTGTGGCCGTCGCTCTTCATCCTCGTGGCGTGCGGCGCCATTTCGGGCTTCCATTCCCTTGTGGCCAGCGGCACCACCTCGAAGCAGATCCGCAAGGAGACGGACGCCAAGCTGATCGGATACGGCTCCATGTTGTTGGAGGGGGTGCTCGCCGTCATGGCCATCGGCACGGTGATGATGGCGGGCGACGCGGTGGCCACGCAGCCGGTGGCGACGTTCAGCGAGGGATTCGGCAAGTTCGCCTCGCTGGTGGGAATCCGGCCGGAGGTCGGCGTGGCCCTCGGCGCGCTGGCCATTAACTCGTTCCTGTTGACGACGCTGGACACGGCGACGCGGTTGGGGCGGTATCAGCTCCAGGAACTGACGAACATGAAGGCCGATCGCTACACGGCGACGATCATCGGGGTAGCGGTGGCGCTCGCCCTGCTCTACATCCGAAGCGGCGAGAAAGCCGCGTGGCAGTTGATCTGGCCGATCTTCGGCGCGTCGAACCAGCTCGTGGCAGCGCTGGCGCTCATGGGCGTGGGCGTCTGGGTGGCCAAGGGGCTCAAGAAAGGCACGCTGTTCTTGATGGTGCCGGCGGGCTTCATGATGGTGACGACGTTCGTGGGGCTGCTGCTGCTGATCAAGACGAACCTGGCGAGCGGCAACTACCTGCTCGTCGTGGTGGGCGTCGTGCTCCTGGTGCTGGCGGGGGTGCTGATCAGAGAGGCCGTGGCCGCCCTGCGGCGCACGGAGCCGCCCGAACCAGTGGCCGAGTAGTCAAGCCGCGGCCCTGGGGCTGGCCGCCGGAGGAGTCGGGAGGACGATCAGGACGTGGCGCCGGCGTCTTGGGCCGGCTTATCCGCCACGAGATCCTCGAGCACCTGGAGGAGCAGGTTCGAGTCGATGCCGTATCCCTCGCAGACTTGTCCGATGGTCTCGAACGCACCCACGGAACAGTGGGCGCAGCCGCCCAGATGAAACGCGGCGAACACCTCGCGCACGCGGGGGTGCACGGCCATCGCCTCGTGGATGCTCATATCGACACTGAAGGTGGCCTGCTTGTTCTCGCCGCCGCCGTTGCCTTCTCCTGCATTCGACATTTCACGTCTCCTTGAAAACCTCAACACGGCCGCAGCCGCCGAAATTCCAGTCTGACGGCGGATAGTCTAGCGCCGGGCTCCGCCGATCGCAAGTCGCGCCTTCACATCTCGCTAGTTATCCGGGTTATCGAGCACAGTTACGAACGCGATCCCCTCGAGGCCGGCCCGTATGACGGCCGCGTCGCCCACGACGATGATGGCGAGCCGGCCCGGATCGACTGCATCGCGTGCCACGCGCTGGATATCGTCCTGGGTGGCGGCCCGATAGGCCTCGGCGGCCCGGAGCAGGTAGTCGTCGGGGAGGCCGTTGTAATCGATGAGCCACGCGTAGGCCATGGCATCGGCGGGGGTCTCGAGTTGGCCGGGGAAGCTTCCGACGAGATACGACTTGGCGGCGTCGAGTTCGTCGCCGTTCGGCGGTTCTTCGGCCATGCCGCGAATGACGTCGAGGACGGCCTGCACGGCCTCGGCGGTGGTCTCGGTTTTCGTGAAGGTGGAGCAGAGCAGCTCGCCCGAATGCTGCTGCGGGCGGATGAACCCCCACGCCGCGTAGGTGAGGCCCTTCTCGACGCGAACGGTGCGGTTCAGCCGGCTGTTGAAGCCGCTGCCGAGGACGTGGGAGTACACGCGCGAGACGTGGTAGTCGGGATGACTGCGCGTAATGCTTGTCTGCCCGATCCGGATCTGACTCTGAACGGCGCCGGGGCGATCCACGATGTAGATGTGCGTGCCGGCACGGGGCGGCACGGGGGGCAGTTCGGGCTCGGGCCGGGGCCCGTCCGGCTGCCATGCCCCGAGGTGGGCGGCGGCCAGGCGGAAGGCCCGCCGGGGTTTGACGTCGCCGGCCAGGTAGAGCACGGCCGTGTCGGGACGGGCGTGGAGCCGCCACCACTCGGCCACGGCTTCGCGGGCCACCGCGTCAATCTGGGCGAGATCGCCCTCGGGCGTGCGCGCGTACGGATGATCGCCGTAGAGCACGCGCTGGAACTGGCGATCGGCGAGATAGGCGGGATCCTTCTCCTTGACGGACAGGGCGAGGCGCCGCTGTTCTTTGAGGATATCGAGTTCCCCGGCCGGGAACGCCGGGCGCATCACCACCTCGGCGAGCAACTCGACGGCGAGGGGCAGCTTGTCGGCGAGGGCCGTGGCCACGACTTCGCCCACGTCCATGCTGGGCCGGCCGTCTGCCGCGGCCGCGCCGGCCAGCGTGATGGCGTTGAACTCGAGCAGCTCGGCCAGTTCCGCGGCGCCATAGGATTGTGTGCCTTTCGTGAGCATTTCGAGCGCCATGGACGCGACGCCCGGCATATCCGCGGGCGCCGTCCAGGCGCCGTGCTTCAGGCCGAGCATCACGGTGACGAACGGTGCCTCGTGGTTCGGGATGACGACCACCTTCAGTCCGTTGGGCAGGACACGCTCCACACTCGACGTCTCGGGCATGGCATCAAGGAGGGCGTTCGTCGGCGGGGCAGAAGGGAACGAGGCGGGCCGGGCCACGCCGGCCTTGGCGTCGGCGCCGGCCGGGGCCGCGTAGGCCTCATCGGCGCCGGCGTCCGGCACGTAGGTGTATTCCTTGTCGGGCGTCACGCGGACGGTGGTGGCGCGCTCGGGGGCCAGGTAGGCGCGGGCCACGCGCTCTACATCGGCGGGCGTGACGGCGTCGATCTCGCCGAGCCAGTCGTTGACGCGGGCGGCGTCACCGTACTGAATCCACGCACGCCCGAGCAGCCGGGCTTTGGCCTCGACGGTGAGGGCGTCCGTCACGATCTCTCTGCGGAGCTGGTTCTTGGCCTTCTCGATCTCGCGCGCGGGCGCGGGCGCGGCCAGCATACGCGCCACATGCTGATCGAGCAGTTGGAGCGTCCCCTCGACATCGCCATCGGGCAGCAGTTCCGCGCCGAACGTGGCCAGGCCATCCTGTTCGAGGCCGTACAAGTAGCCGAAGGCGTCCTGAGACACCTTCTTGTCGCGCACGAGATCCTGATAGAGGCGGCTGCTCTGGCCCGCGCCGAGCACGTCAACCAGCACCTGCAACGCGGAAAAGTCGGGGTGGGCGCGCGGAACGCCCCGGTATACGAGCCGCACGAGGGGCGCCGGGCCGATGGGCTCGCGGATGGTGACGGCGCGGGGCTCGGTTTGCGCCGGTTCGCGGATCGTGACGGGCGGCGGGGCGGCGAGCGCCGGCATCCAGCCGAAATAGCGTTCGGCCAAGGCGCGGGCATCTTCATGGCGAACCGCGCCGGCCACGACGAGCACAGCATTGCCGGGCACGTAGAAGGTGTTCCAGAAGGCCTTGAGTTCGTCGAGTCCGGCCCGTTCGAGATGGGCGATCTTCCCGATGGGCAGCCAGCGGTACGGATGCTCGCGGAATACCACCGGCATCACCTGCTCGAACACCGTGCCGTACGGCTCGTTGAGATCCATGCGCCGCTCTTCTTCGACGACGCGCCGCTCCGTTTCGAAGCCGTCCTGATCCACGGCGAGGAACATCATCCGCTCGGCCTCGAGCCAGAAGGCCAGCTCAACCTGGTTGGCCGGCACGAGATCGACGTAGGCCGTGTAATCGAAGGAGGTGAAGGCGTTGCAGTGGCCGCCCGTCCGCCGGATCAGGGCGAAGTGTTCTTCGGGGCCGAGCAGATCCGTCCCGCGGAACATCATGTGTTCGAACATGTGGGCGAAGCCCTGGCGGGCGGGCGACTCATTCTTCGAGCCCACGTGATACCAGAGCTGGACGGCGGCGATGGGGCACGAGAAGTCCTCGAGCGTGACGACTTGGAGTCCGTTGTCGAGTGTCGCGCTTTCGAACTCGAACGGGCGCCGGGCTGCCGCCGCCGGCAGCGAGGCAAGGGCCGCAAGGAACAGGGCCACAACAGCGATTCGTCGCATGGAATCCGCTCCTCCCGGAGGCGATGAGCGCGGCCGGCGCGCCGCGCCCGGAATCGAGAGCGCCGCCGGCCGTTAGTGAATCTCGAGCATCCGATCGATGGGGCGACGCGAACGCTCGATGATGTCCGGAGCCAACTCGACTTGGATCTGCAGCTTCTGCAGTGACGCGAGGGTGTCTTCGAGGGTGATAAGGGCCATGTGGGGGCACCGGTGGCTGCACAGGCGCAGCATCTCCTTGTCCGGATTCTCGACGGCGATGTTGTCGCCCATGCTGCATTCTGTGAACAGCAGGAACTGCTTGGTGTCGCTCTCGGCGACGTATTCCACCATCTTCTTCGTGCTGCCGGCGATGTCCACCCGCTCGATCACCTCGGGCGGACACTCGGGATGGGCGATGATGGTGACGTCGGGATACTGCTTGCGCACGCCCTCCACGTCCTCGACGGTGTACAACTCGTGCACCTCGCACCGGGCATTCCAGCCGATGATGGCCCGTTCGGACTGGGCGGCCTGTTCGGGAGCCGAGTCTTCCCAGCCGGGGACGAAGGGCACGCCGACTTCACGGGCGGTATTTCGGGCCAGGAACTCGTCCGGCAGGAAGATGACGCGGCTGTGGCCTTGGTTGAGGACGTGGCGTACGACGGATCCGGCGTTCCCGGAGGTGCAGCAGTAGTCCGATTCGGCCTTGGTTTCGGCATAGGTGTTGACGTAGGTGACTACCGGCACGCCGGGAAACCGTTCTTTCAGGCCGCGGACGTCGGCCGCGGACACACCCTCGGCGAGGGAACAGCCGGCCTTCTCGTTCGGGATGAGCACCAGCTTGTCGGGATTGAGGATCTTGGCGCTCTCGGCCATAAAGAGAACGCCGCAGAACAGGATGATATCCGCATCGGTTTTGGCCGAGATCCGGGCCAACTGCAACGAATCGCCCGTGTAATCGGGCACGGACGCGTACAGGGCCGGCTCCATGTAGTTGTGGCCGAGGATGACGGCGTTCCGCTCGCGTTTGAGCCGGTTGATCTCGAAGGCGAGCCCGGCCTTGGCGCGAATCTCGGATTCGGAGAGGAGTCCCCTGAGCTTGGCTTTCATCCGCTCGAAGGCCTCTTCCTCGCTTCCGGCTTCCTGAACGAGAGGGAGTGGATTCGCCATGGCTGTTGGGTTTCCTTGTTTGATCGAGTCCGCGCGGCGCGGGCCTGTGCGAGTTTCTACCGGACGATCACGAGTCCATCGGAGCAGGGATGATAACAGCCGCCCGCCCGGCTTATCAATGCGGCGGGCGCTTGGGGTAGCCAGGGCGATTCGCGCGTCAGGGGAACGCTGCCTTCACGCGGTTCAGAGCTTCGGCGAGCGCGTCGAGTTCCTGTCTCGTGTTGTAGAAGGCCAAGGAGGCCCGGGCCGTGCCGGGAATGTGGAACCGTTCCATGAGGGGCTGGGCGCAGTGATGGCCCGTGCGCACGGCGATTCCTTCCTCGTCGAGAACCTGCCCGATGGCGTCCGGGCTTGCGCACGCCATGCAGAACGAGAACACCGGGGCTTTGTCGTGAGCGGTGCCGATGAGGCGGACGCCGTCCATCGACGCGAGGAGTTGGGTGCCGTAGCGCGTGAGGGCGCGCTCGTAGGCCGCGATCGGCTCCATGCCAATGGACTCGAGGTATTCGACGGCGGCCCCGAGCCCGATCGCGCCGGCGATATCGGGCGTGCCGGCCTCGAACTTGTGCGGGAACGTGTTGTACACCGTCTTGCCGAAGGATACCGAGAGGATCATGTCGCCCCCGCCCTGATAAGGGGGCATGGCCTCGAGGTGCTCGGCCTTTCCGTACAAGACGCCGATGCCCGTCGGGCCGCACATCTTATGCCCCGAGCATGCGTAGAAGTCGCAGTCGAGATCCTGGACGTCGACGGGGAGGTGGGCCGCGGACTGGGCCCCATCGACAACCACGGGCACGCCGTGGGCGTGGGCCGTGTCAATCATGTGCTTCACGGGATTCACCGTGCCGAGGGCGTTCGACACGTGGATCACGGCCACGAGCTTCGTCTTCTCGTTGAAGAGACGCCCGTATTCCTCCAGCGAGATCTCGCCGGCATCAGTGACGGGGATCGGGCGGACGCGCGCGCCGCGTTCCTGACACAGCATCTGCCAGGGCACGATGTTCGAGTGGTGCTCCATTTCGGACACCAGCACTTCGTCGCCGGGGCCGATGCGTGTCCTGCCGAACGTCTGCGCGATGAGATTGATGCTCTCCGTGGTGCCCCGGGTGAACACGATCTCACCGGTGAGTTGCGCGTTCACAAAGCGCCGCACCGCCTCGCGCGCCCGTTCGTAGGCGTCCGTGGCCGCCTGGCTGAGCTGATGCACGCCCCGGTGGATATTGGCGTTATGGTGGAGGTAGTACTCATCGACGGCGTCGACGACGGCACGCGGCCTCTGGGTGGTGGAGGCGTTATCCAGGTAGACGAGCGGCTTCCCGCCGCGCAGTTCTGTGTGAAGGAGAGGGAAGTCCTGGCGGATCCGGGCGACATCCCCCTCCGCGAGGGGCGGCCGCGGCGGGTTCGCCTGGCCCCTGGCGCCGGTGCTGTCTGCCTCGGCTGTCATCGCCAGCCTTTCTGCGGAACGCGCCCGCGAGGGAAGCTCGTTGCCCGCTCTCGATACTGTAACGCCTCATGCCCTTGGCGGCAACCCCTTCGCGCGCCTGGCTCGCCCGTCTTCTCGGCGATGAGGCAGATGACGTCCCCGTTCAGTGCCCGCTCGAAGGCACCGGGCGCGCGTCAGCTCAGCAGGCCCTCGATGATGAGATCGACGGCGTCGTCCTCGCCAAGGCCGCGCGACATGAGAGTCTCGAGTTGTTTCGCGTCCACGCTGCCGATGGCCGCTTCATGGGTGACGTGGGCGGTGGGATCGTTGACTTCGACAATGGGCACGGCCTTGGCCAGGGCCTGGCCTTGCACCACCTCTTTGCAGTCGACGTGCCCGCGGGCGTGGGGCGCGCTGGCAATGAGCGTGTTGTACACCTCGGCGTGCGAGGTGTCGCGCAGGGCGATGTGGGAATTCAGCACGGCCCGGGCATGGGCGCCCACGAGCCGGCCCGTTTCGCGGATGGTGATGGCATCGTCGCCGCGCCCGCCGATCCGCGCGATCATCTCGAGGACGCTGTGGGCGCGGCATTCGGTTTCGTAGTCGATGTCGATGGCGCCGACGCGGCCTTTGATGAGTTCGAACTCGGTTTTGAACCGGGCGCCCTCATGCAGCGTAACCTGGGCTTTGGGCACGACGTGCACGCCGCCGGACGAGCCGTGGACGTGCCGCTCGAAGTACGAGTAGCTCGCGCCCGCCCCTACCGTAATGGACGCGTCCATGCGGTGCTCGATCTCGACGGCGTTCGGGAACGTGCAATGGGCGAGGACGGAAGCCTGGGCACCCTCCTGGATATCGATGTGCATCTCGATGTGCTGCGCGCCGCGCTCGGGCAGCAGGCCGAAGCAGATGTGTACGGGGCGCTCGATCTGGACGCCTTCCTTGACGGTGATATCCGCGGCGATTCCGTCGGGCCGCTCGTCCACGTCGACGAGAAGTCCCGGGACGAGGTGGGCGCCCACCACCCGGTTGCCATGCACCTGGAGTCGGGCCGTGTTCACGGGCAAGGGATGGCCGGGGGTGATGCCGATGGATTCGAGCAGTTTCTGAACGATATCGTCGCCGCTCATGCCGGTTCGCCTTCTTCCGGTTCGTTCACGTGGGGGCACGTGATGCACTTGTCCTCGAAATAGCGATCGATCTTCTCCGCCGAGCCCTTCTCGATGAGCCGGCCGCAGCACATCAGGAAGGCGTGCTCTGCGTGTTTCAGCACCACCGGACTGTGGGTGATCATCACCACGGTGGCGCCGCGATCTTTCAACTCCTGGAGGGCGCGGAAAATCTGTTCGAGGGCCTCGACGTCGATGCCGGAATCCGGCTCATCCATGAGGACAACCTTGGGTTCCATGGCGAGGATGGAGGCGAGTTCGATACGTTTTCGCTCGCCGCCGCTGAGCGTCCTGTCAACAGCCCGATCCAGGTAGGCGTCGGGATCGAGGCCGACGCTGTCCAACGCCGAGGCCAGCCGGGCCCGGCTCCGATCGCGGGCCCCCGCACCGACGAAGCGATCCACCCGGAGCCCCTCGAACCGGGCCGGCTCCTGCCAAGCCAAGGTGATGCCCCGGCGCGCCCGTTCGGCCACCGGCAATCCCTTGAGCGACTCGCCCTCGAACCGGATATCGCCCTCGAAGTCCGTGTATCCCGCCAAGCCCATGACAGTCGACGCAAGCGTGGACTTGCCGGCGCCGTTCGGCCCGCACAGGGCGTGGATGTGGTTCTCCCAGAAGTCCATAGACAGGTTGTCGAGCACGCGTTTGCCGCCGAGTTCGAGGGTAACGTTCTCAAGCTCAAGAATAGACATGGCAATCTCCCGCGCGAAGCGGCCCAAACTGGAATGCACGCTTGGAGGATTGTACGCCCTTCCCGGGCCGGGCGCAACGGGCCCTCCTCAGAGCGTGAAGCGGCGGCCCTCATCCACCATGGCGAGGTAGTTGCCGAGGGGGATGTAGTTGGCCACGCTGTTGCCCGAGCCCAGGCAGTATCCGCCGCCCTCCATGCACACGGACAGGGTGTGGCGCACCCGTTCGCGAACGGCGGCCTCGTCGGCCCGGCACAGGAAATCCAGATCGATGCCCCCGAGCAGCGCGATCTGCCCGCCGTACGCCTGCTTGGCGTCGGTGACGCGCTCGATGGTGTCCTCGAACGAGTGTTTGGCGTCGATGCCGACGTCGTCGATCAAGTCGTCCATGAGGAGCGAGAGATCGCCGCAGGAGTGAAGGAGGTAGGGCCGGCCGGCGGCATGGGCCATCTCGGCCATGCGCTTGTGCCCGGGCAACACGAACTCGCGGAGGTCGTCCGGGCTGGCCAGGGGCCCGCCCCGGTAGCCCATGTCGTCGCTGCCCCAGATGAGTTTGACGCGATCGAACTCGAGGATCCGCTGGATGACCACCTCGTACATGTCGATGAGATGCTGCGAGATGGCCGCGACGAGGTCGCGCTGTTCGTAGAGGGCCATGCAGAAGGTCTCGTAGCCCATGAGCCAGGTGAGGTACTCGGCGAAGTGGGCGAAGCCGCCGCTGCCGATGATGCACATCGAGTCAGGCAGATGCTCGCTGTACCACTCGAGGGAGCGGGTTGACGCGGCGTGCGGATCGGGCCAGGGATAGGCATGGAACTCGTCCCAGTTGGTGATGGGCCCGCGGTGCTCGTCGACGAACTGGCGCCCGCCCTCGCGGGAAAGGTCTGCCGTGTCCGTTGCCGCGAGGTTGTGGAGCGGCATCTCCATGCCCTCCAGGCCCATGCGAACGTAGTCGTAGCCGAGGAAGGACTGAATGGCCACCTGTTTGCGTTGTGGGAAGAACGGATCGTCGGCGTCCAGGCCGTCGAGAAGATGGAACGCGCGGCAGACGGCGTCCTGCACCTCCGCGTCGAGAAACAACTCGATGTGATGAACGCGGCTGGGCATGGCACTGCGATCGATGCTGCGGACAAGGCCCTCCCAGTCCGTCGAAACCGGTGTAGCAAACAGATCTCCCATCGGAGTTCCTCCCTGTCGATGTGCCCGTGTGGTGCCAGGCAAGTCTAGAGATCCGGCGCGTCCCGTTCAACGAAGCCGCCGCCTTCCGGGCCGGAAGGCGGCGGGGAGCGTTCTACGGGCGGGGCTGCCGACTAATATCGGTAATGCTCGGGCTTGTACGGCCCGTCCACGGGATAGCCGATATAGGCGGCCTGTTTCTCATTCATCACGTCGAGTTTGGCGCCGAGTTTCTCGAGGTGGAGCCGGGCGACCTCCTCGTCGAGGATCTTGGGCAGGGTGTACACCTTGCCTGCCTCGTACTTGGCCGTTTCCGTCCACAGGGAGATGGCCGCTAAGGTCTGATTCGAAAAGGAGTTAGACATGACGAACGAGGGGTGTCCGGTGGCGCAGCCGAGGTTGACGAGCCGGCCCCGGGCCAGCATGATGATGCATTTCCCGTCCGGGAAGATGAACTTGTCCACCTGGGGTTTGATGTTCTCTTCGCGGATATCGGGCTGGGCCTCGAGCCAGGCGATGTCGATCTCGGCGTCGAAGTGGCCGATATTGCACACAATGGCTTCGTCCTTCATCGCCTGGAAGTGGCGTCCGACGATGACGTCGCAGTTGCCGGTGGTGGTCACGAAGATGTCGCCTACGGGCGCCGCCTCATCCATCTGCACGACCTCATAGCCCTCCATGCAGGCCTGAAGCGCGCAAATGGGATCGATCTCGGTGATCAGCACGCGCGCACCCAAGCCCTTCATGGCCTGGGCGCAGCCTTTGCCGACGTCGCCATAGCCGGCCACGACGACGACCTTGCCGGCCATCATGACGTCGGTGGCGCGCTTGATCCCGTCTGCGAGGGACTCACGGCAACCGTAGATGTTGTCGAACTTCGACTTCGTGACGGAATCGTTCACATTCATGGCCCGGGTGTACAGCGTGCCCTCGCGCATCCGCTGATAGAGCCGGTGCACGCCCGTGGTCGTCTCTTCGGACACGCCGATCCACTCCTCGACGTACTCGTGCCATTTGGCGGGCCGTTCCCCATGAATCGCGTGCAGCAGCGTGTCGACGATCTGGACTTCTTTGTTGTCGGTGCAGACATCGGGCAGCCGGCCGTGCTTCGTGAAGTGTTCTTCGAACTCGTAGCCGCGGTGGATGAGGAGGGTGGCGTCGCCGCCATCGTCCACCACCAGGTTCGGGCCGAGGCCATCGGGCCACGTCAGGGCCTGGTTCGTGCACCACCAGTAGTCTTCGAGCGTCTCGCCCTTCCAGGCGAACACGGGCACGCCGGCCTGGGCGATGGCGGCCGCGGCGTGATCCTGCGTCGAGAAGATGTTGCAGCTCGCCCAGCGCACGTCGGCCCCGAGCGCTTTGAGCGTCTCGATGAGCACCGCCGTCTGGATCGTCATGTGAAGCGAACCGGAAACGCGGGCGCCTTTCAGCGGCTGCTGGGGCGCGTACCGCTCGCGGATCGCCATGAGGCCGGGCATCTCCTTCTCGGCCATCGCCATCTCTTTGCGGCCCCATTCGGCGAGGCCGATGTCGGCGACCTTGTACTCCACGTTCGTCTCGGTTCTCGTGGCCATGGACTCTCTCCCTGTATGTTGCTCCCCGGAAGGGGGATCTGGCTCCTTGACAGAACAAACGAGTATAGTGCGCGTTGGCGGAACCTTCAACTCAACGGCGAATCTCGCAGACGGTGCACGGGCGGGGCGTATTCCGGAAATGCACGTCTTCCTTCTTGCCGAGGCGCACGCGCCCGGCCAGTCCGTCTACCACGGCGGACGTGGCCGCGATGCCGCTCTCGGTGTTCGCCTGGGCCCATTCCATGGTGAGGAACGCGACATTCACCACCTGTCCCATGACGTCGGGCCGCGCATACTCGGGATGGCCGACGGAGCCCAAGAAGATCTCGCCGCAGCTCAACCCGATCTTGAGATCTTCGTTGACGATCTCGGCGGCGCGCACGGCCGACTCGACAGCACGCTCGCGGTGATCGGCGCCGCTGAAGAAGCAGAGGTATCCATCGCCTACGTACTTGATCGGCACGCCGCCCTGGGCCTGCGTCGCCTCCGTAAGGGCAAAGAACATGCCGTTCAGCCAGGTGGCGTAGTCCCTCGAGTCCATGTCGAGGGAGCGCCGGAAGGCCCCGTCGATGCCAGACACGAACACCGTAGCCTCGAACACGTCGCGGCCCTCGTCCTGGGCGGACAGCAGCCAATCGATGGACACGTCGAGCAGGCGGGCCAGGGGCGGCAGCAGGAGGATGTCGGGCGCGTTTTCGCCGCGCTCCCACTTGGACACGGCCTGGGGGCTCACGTTGAGCGCGTTCGCGATGTCCTGCTGTTTGAGGCCGCGGGCCTCGCGGCGGGAGCGGATTCGCTCTGCCAGTCGCTGTAGCATCGTCGGCTCTCCGGGCGTTTCGGTTACAAGAATCACGGTAGCCCATTTCGCGCCGGATGGCAATGGCGCAGTCGTTGAGTGAGGTAACGGCGCCGTTGACGGCGCCACGCACGCGGCGGTGCTAGATCTTGTCCTTCAAGTACTTGCCGGTATGCGATCGCTTGGAGCGGCAGATCCGGCTGGGCGGGCCCTGGGCGATGATCCGGCCGCCGTTGTCGCCGCCCTCGGGGCCGAGGTCGATGATCCAGTCGGCTGTCTTGACGACATCGAGGTTGTGCTCAATCACGAGCACCGTATTCCCGCAATCCACGAGGCGGTGGAGCACCTCGAGCAGCCCGGCCACGTCCACGGCGTGCAGGCCGGTGGTGGGTTCGTCGAGGATGTAGAGGGTGCGGCCGGTTTGGCGCTTGGCCAGCTCGGTGGCGAGTTTGACGCGCTGGGCTTCGCCGCCGGACAGGGTGGTGGCGGCCTGGCCGAGCTTGATGTAGCCCAGGCCCACGTCGGCGAGGGTGTTGAGCTTTGAAGCCACGGCCGGAATCGCGCGGAAGAAGTCGCAGGCTTCTTCGACAGTCATATCGAGCACTTCGTAGATGTTCTTCCCTTTGAAGCGGATCTCGAGCGTATCGCGGTTGTACCGCTGGCCTTTGCAGTCTTCGCAGGGGACGTACACGTCGGGGAGGAAGTGCATCTCGATCTTGATCATCCCCCCGCCTTCACACGTCTCGCAGCGGCCGCCCTTCACGTTGAAGCTGAACCGGCCGGGCTTGTAGCCGCGGGCCCGCGCCTCGGGCACGCGGCTGAACAACTCGCGGAGCGGCGCGAACAGCCCCGTGTATGTGGCCGGATTGGATCGGGGTGTCCGGCCGATCGGGGACTGATCGATGTCGATGACTTTGTCGATGTGTTCGAGGCCCTCGATCCCGTCGTGCTTGCCGGGGCGGGCCCGGGGCGAGTTGTAGACGGCCCGCAGGGCCGCGGGAAACAGGGTTTCGTTGACGAGGCTCGACTTGCCGGAGCCGGACACGCCCGTGATGCACGTGAACACGCCCAGGGGGAACTCGACATCGATGCTCTTGAGGTTGTGGTGCTGGGCGCCCCGGATGATGATGGACTTGCCGTTCGGCTTGCGACGCGTGGCCGGGGGTTCGATCCGGAACGTGCCGGCAAGGAACTTGCCTGTCCACGACTCGCCATTCTTCATCACCTCGTCGGGCGTGCCCTGGGCGACCACGCGGCCGCCGTGCACGCCCGCACCGGGCCCGAGATCGATGACGTGGTCGGCGGTGCGGATGGTTTCCTCGTCGTGTTCGACGACGATCACCGTGTTCCCGATATCGCGCATGCGCTTGAGCGTGTCGATGAGCTTCTGGTTGTCGCGCTGGTGGAGTCCGATGCTGGGCTCGTCGAGGATGTAGAGCACGCCCATGAGCCCGCACCCGATCTGGGTGGCGAGGCGGATGCGTTGCGATTCGCCCCCGGACAGGCTGCCTGCATTGCGATCGAGCGTGAGGTAGTCGAGGCCCACGTTGACGAGGAACCCGAGCCGCTCCCGGATCTCCTTCAGCACGCGCTCGGCAATGGTGCGTTCCGTGCGGGTGAGCTTGAGCCCCGCGAAAAACTCGAGCGCCTCGGCGATGGACAGGGCCGCGACGTCCATCACCGTGCGTCCGCCGACGGTTACGCTGCGGGACTCGGGGCGGAGCCGGGCGCCGTCGCAGGATCGGCACGGTTTGGTGGACATGAACTGGCTGATCATGTCGCGGGCGCGCTGGCTGTCGGTTTCCTTGAACCGGCGGGCGAGGTTGGGGATCACGCCCTCGAAGGGCCGCTGCATCTCGACGGTTCTGCGGCGGCTCTGATAGGAGAAGTCCACGAGGGCGCCTTGCGAACCGTACAGGACGATCTCCTTGAAGTCCTGGGGCAGTTGGTTCCAGGGGGCGTCGGGGCTCTGGCCGTAGTGGGCGCACACCGAACGCAGCGCGCGCCTATACATGCTGTCGAGCACCCGCCGCATGCTCCAGGGCCGCACGGCCCCGTCGCCAATGGAGAGGGCAGGATCGGGCACGACGAGATCGGGATCGACCTCGATGGTGGTGCCGAGCCCGGTGCACTCCGGGCAGGCCCCGTGGGGGTTGTTGAACGAGAACATGCGGGGGCTGAGTTCTTCGAAGCTGATGCCGCAATCGACGCAGGCGAAGTGCTCGCTTTGAAGGACTTCGGCGACGGATTTGTCGGGGAACTGCTGCCAGACGCGGATGATGCCGCCGGCGAGTTTGAGGCAGGTTTCGACGGAATCGGTGAGGCGGCGGCGGATGTCGGGCTTGACGACAAGCCTATCGACCACGACGTCGATGTCGTGTTTGACGTAGCGTTCGAGCTGGATGGCCTCGTCGAGGCTGCGGAACTCGCCGTCCACGCGGACGCGGACGAACCCGCGCAGTTTCACGTCGTCGAACACCTTCTGGTAGGTGCCCTTGCGCTGGCGGATGATGGGCGCGAGCAATTGGATGCGCGTGCCCTCGGGCAATGCGAGGATCGAGTCGACGATGGACTGGGGCGTCTGCGACTGGATCGGCTTGCCGCACTTGTAGCAATGGGGCAGGCCGATGCGGGCGAAGAGGAGCCGGAGGTAATCGTAGATCTCCGTCACCGTGCCTACCGTGGATCGGGGGTTGCGATGGGTGGTCTTCTGCTCGATGGAGATGGCCGGGCTCAGGCCTTCGATGTAGTCGACGTCGGGTTTCTCCATCTGTTCGAGGAACTGGCGGGCGTAGGCCGACAGGCTCTCGACGTAGCGCCGCTGCCCTTCCGCGTAGATGGTGTCGAAGGCGAGGCTCGACTTGCCCGAGCCGCTCAACCCGGTGATCACCACAAGTTGATTACGCGGGATGCTGAGCGTGAGATTGTCGAGGTTGTGTTCGCGGGCGCCTTTGATGACGATGGCGTCGTGGCTGACGGTGTTCTTCGGGGGCATTGGGCGGCACTAACGCCTTTCAATACAATAAGTTATAGAAACTCGGCCCGGACTCGGAGTCATACACAGACACCTTCTGGAACAGCCCGGTATCATACTGAATTCCGCGACGGGATGCCAGCCGATTCCGGCGGGGGCAGCCGAGCGGGTGCGCGCGGTCAGCCGTCCAGCCCGAGCAGCTTCACGGCGTTCTCCCGGGCGATCTTGTTGAACACGGCCTCCGAGATCCGGCCCGACTCGCGGAGTTCGAGCAGGAAGTCGACGAGGGGCGTCGGGGTGTCGGGGGCGCAGATGTCGGTGCCGAAAAGGAGGCGATCCTGAAACTCGTCGAGGAACCGCACGGCGTATTCCGGATCGCGGCTGAGGGCGTTACAGCCGCTCCCGGCCGAGAGATCGCCGTAGAGGTTCGGGTAGCGGCGCATGAGGCGGGGCACGACGCCCTCGGTTGCCACGGGATAGGGCGGATAGCCGCGGCGGTCGCCGGGGGTTTCGAGGGGCGCCATCTCGGCCCAGAAGGCCTGGGAATGCCCCAGGAACCGCAGGTTGGGGAACACGGCCAGGCTGTGTTCGAGCTGGGGCAGGCCGGGATCGTCGTACAGGCCGTACACGCCGCCGATGCGCCAGCCGATGTGGAAGGTCAATGGGAAGCCGACGGCCTCGACGTGCTTGAACAGATTCTGCACCAGGGGGTGCAGGAAGGGGAGGTTGGCGGCCACCTCGCCAATGCCTTTGCAGCCGCAGTCGCGGTAGTGGCTGAGGATGTCGCCGAGCGGGGCGTCGGCCGAGTTCGTCATGGCGCGGGGGTCGAGGTTGCAGAAGGGGATGAAGCGCCCGGGATAGGCCTCGCAGATCTCGAGCACCTCCTCGTTGGACTGGGGCGTGTAGCTGCACTCGGGGTTCACGCCGGGCAGGAGCACGGCCTGCTCGACGCCGATGGCATCGTATCGCTCGATGAGGTGTTCCGGGGTGGCGTAGGCCTGTTTGCCTCTTCGCTTCGCGCCCGGGCGTTTGCGGACGTGGACGTGAATGTCGATGAACATGAGCGGAATCCCTCTTCGTTGGCCCCGGCCCAAACCGAGAACAGAGCCCCTTTATACTCGATCCAGGCTTGCGGGTTAAACCGGACGACTTGACGAGAAAGTATCACTATAGTATCATTTTTGCATGAAGACTGAACTGGTGACTACCCTGAAAAGACAGGCGACGCGGCTGCTGTCCGATTTGCGGGATTCCGGGGAACCCGTTCTCATTACTGAACATGGCAAGCCGGCGGCCTACCTGGTTGACGTGGACTCCTACGAGTTGATGCAACACAGGATACGGATCCTCGAGGGCATTGCGCGCGGCGAGCGCGCCATACTTGAAAACCGCACCTTCTCGCAAGCCGAAGCCCGAGAGAAGATGAAGAAATGGCTCGTCTGATTTGGACGGAGCCTGCCTTGGCCGATCTGGACGCGATCGCGGAGTACATTGCACTTGACAATCCCCGGGCCGCATCGCGTTTCGTCCGGAGGGTGTTCGACACGGCGAAGCGACTTGAGGCCCATCCGAGATCCGGGAAGCGCCCGCCCGAGCTGACGCGTACGCACTACCGCGAGATCGTAGTCCCCCCTTGCCGGGTGTTCTATCGACTCGAGAAGGACAACGTGTACATTCTGTATGTCATGCGTTCCGAGCAACTGCTGCGAGCGTATCTGCTGGAACTGCGTGAGGAAAAGGAGTAGGGGTCCTTTGTCGGCTCGCGGTTGAGCTGGCCGAAAGATGCGCGAGGAGACTGTTCCGTTGCCCGATCTGTACGATGAGCCGGCGTATTACGACTTGGCGTTCTCGTTCCGCGACTTCGCCGCGGAGGTGGACATCATCCAGGAGGCCATCCGGCAGTTCTCGCGCATCGAGGTGCGCCGCGTGCTCGAGCTGGGCTGCGGCAGTTGCCCGCACCTGGCCGAGTTCGTGGCCCGAGGCTACGAGTACACCGGCCTCGATCTCAATCCCGCCATGGTGGAGTACGCAACACGCAAGGCGGCCGCCCTCGGGCCCGGTGCGCGCATCCTCCGGGGGGACATGAGCCGGTTTGTGTTCGAGCCGCCGGTGGATTTCGCGTGTATCCTGCTCGGATCGCTGTACGTGACGAACACGCGGGAACTCGTGTCGCATTTCGATTCGGTGGGACGGGCCTTGCGGCCCGGGGGCCTCTATTTCCTGGACTGGTGCATCGACTTCGATCCACACACGGACATCTGGGACACCTGGGAAGTGGATCGCGACGGCGTCCACCTGCGGGTGACGTACATCACCAACCGCTTGAATCGCGTCGAACAAACCTACCGGGAGACGGTGATGGTGCAGGTGAGCGAGGGCGAGCGCCAGCGCACCATCGAGCAGCGCTGCGTGAAACGGGCCGTCTATCCCCAGGAATTTCTCGCCATGATGGCCGCACGGCCCGATTTCGAGTTCGTGGGCTGGTGGAACAACTGGGATTTCAACCAGACGCTGGACGGCGAGGAGCCCACGAACCGGCCCATCGCCATTGTCCGGCGCCTGCCGGCATAGGCGGCCGCGGCGCCGCGGCTCAACGGAAGGAACTGGTATGGGACTCTCTCTCGGCCTGGTAGGACTCGGCTCGTTCGGCTCGTCGTTCGCTCCGCTCTTCAAGAGCCACCCGCTCGTGGATCGCATCGCCCTGTGCGATCGCGAGCCGGAGCGGATCCGGGAGTTCGCGGATCGGCCGTCGTTTCAGGACAAGTTCAGTCCGAAGGATGCGTACGACACGCTGGATGACATCTGCAAGGCGGATCTCGATGCGCTCGTCATCATCACGCAGCCGTGGCTCCACGCCCCGCAGGCCATTCAGGCCATGGAGTCGGGCAAACATGTGTACAGCGCGGTGCCGCTGACTTACTTGCCCGATGGCGACGAGATCCTCGAGTGGTGCGACAAAGTCATCGCCGCCTGCCAGCGCACAGGGAGGCACTACATGCTCGGCGAGACCACGGTGTATCGGCCCGAGGCCATGTATTGCCGGCGCCGGGCCGGCGAGGGGGCCTTCGGCGCGTTCGTTCACGCGGAGGGCGAGTACTACCATCCCTTCGATTCGCCGGGGTGCGATCTCCGCGATGTGCGGAAGCGGCGGCTGGCAAGCCGGGCGGGCCAGGAGTGGATCGCCATCGCCCGGGCCTATCGCGACCGCGGCGTGTTGAGCAGCCCCATGCATTACCCGACGCATTCGGTGTCGGGCCCGCTGAACGTCATGAAGGCCTACGCGGTCAAGGTGTGCGCGTGGGGATTCGGGCCCGCCGCGCAGGACGCGTACTTCGAGGACACGCTGTTCAGCGACGAGACGGCCCTGTTTCACCTGAGCAACGGCGCTACGATGCGGATCAGCGAATACCGCGAGGTGGGGCACACCGGTTCGGAGACGTTTCGCGTGTTCGGCACCGAGGGCACCTTCCGCGAGGACGCCTGGGTGGACAAGGCGGCCCGCACGCCGCTCTCGGTAGACGACATGCGCGATCCGCTGCCGCCGGAGGTCGAGGAGGCGTTTCGGGCCGGGTTGGACGGCGCCCGGGACGTGTACGGCGGGCACGGCGGCTCGCACGCATTCCTGGTGCACGAATTCGTCGACGCCATCGCCCGCGAACGGACGCCGGCCGTGAGTGCGTGGGATGCGGCCCGCTACATGGCCGCCGGGGTGACGGCCCACAAATCGGCCGCGCGCGACGGCGAGGTGCTCGAGGTGCCCGACTGGGGGGATGCGCCCGCCTGAGGAGGCAAGCCCATCGGGGCCTCGCCAGAATGAGCCGCGGGGAGCACGCTGGCTACGCACTCCCCGCGCCGTAGCTCACGTTGCCGGCGGCAACCCTATTCCTTGACGGGCCCGCCGCCCTCGAGGGGCTCGAGGATGATCTTGCGGAACTCGATGGGCGCGCCCTCGCTCTGGAACGCGATGTACCCCTTCGTGACGGTCGCCTCGGTGGCCTGGTTCTGCAACAAGCCGTTGATGTACAGCTTGATGGTGTCCCCCTCGCACACGGCCATGCCCTTGTTCCACTTGCCGAGCTCTTTCTCGTTGTGCTCGTGCATCTTGGGCACGCGGCGATCTTCCTTGTTGGTGTGCTCCTTGAAGTCCGTGCCGTCGATCAACCAGAAATCGGCCGCATTCGTGCTCATGAGCTGGCACTCGATGCTCTTCGGCCAGACTTTGTCCGGCTCGGACAGGTGAAGCAGGCACCCGCTGTTTCCGCCTTCGCCCGTCCAGCGCCATTCCCATGTCAGCCGGTAATTCTCGTATTGCCTCGTCGTACGCATGTAGCCGGCGGGGCTCCCCGTGCAGTGCACGACACCGTCCTTCACGCTCCAGGTCTGGGCCAAGTCCGCGTTCTCGTCCGGCGAGAACAACTTCCAGCCGGTGAAGTCCGTCCCGTTGAACAGGGCGATCTTCTTCGCCTCGTCTGCAGCGCTCTGCTCAGCGCCCGCCTCATCGGCAGCCCAGGACGCGGCCGCCAGGGCCACCACGCCAATCATCACCAGTCCCACTATTCGCCCCATGGCATTGCCTCCTCTTGCACGCAGGACAGCGCACCTGGCCTGCACCTACTCCCCGAGAACACGCAAGGCCCTCTTGCCGGCCCGAACCGCGCCCGGGGTGCCCATGCTACCGCATGCCGCCCGACACTGCAAGCCGCCCGGCCGCCGGGCGGGCACAAAAAGCCGGCGCGCTCCACCGGGTGGAACGCGCCGGTTGTCGACGGGGCTGGGGCGGGACTAAGCCTCCTCGTGCTCGCCGAGGCCAACCAGTTCGATACGCGCCATCGGGGACGCGTCGCCGTGGCGCATGCCCAGCTTGAGGATACGCGTGTATCCGCCGGGGCGATCCGCGTAGCTGGGTGCGATCTCGGTGAACAGCCGGTGCACGGCGGCGTTGTCCCGCAGGGCGGCGAATGCCTGCCGCCGGTTGGCGACGTTGTCTTCCTTCGCCAGGGTGATGAGCGGTTCGGCGAATCCGCGCAGTTCCTTCGATTTCGCCAGCGTCGTCTGAATCGCGTTATGCGTAAACAACGCCAGAGCAAGGCTTTTCATAGTCGCCTTGCGATGGCTGGTGGTTCGGCCAAGCCGTCTTCCAGATTTCCGGTGCCTCATGGATCCAAATCCTCTATCGGTTGCGCGTCTACGCCGTTTGCGTGTTCGCCGCTATTCTTCCTCGTCGTCTACGTCGTCTTCCGGCTCCGCCTGGGCCTCCTGCAGCGCCTCGCTCGGGCGCACGCCGACGTTCATGCCCAGGGACAGGTTGAGGGATTCGAGGATGGCCTTGATCTCGTCGAGAGACTTCTTGCCGAAGTTGTGGAACCTCAGCATCTCCGCTTCGGTGCGCACGACGAGGTCGCCGATGGTTCGGATATTGCCGGCCTTCAGGCAGTTGGCGGCGCGCACGCTCAGTTCCAGTTCTTCGACGGGGCGGTTCAAGGTGCGCATCAGTTCGGGGTCTTCCGCGCCTCCCGCCGCCTCGGACTCCTCATCCTCCTGCCGCTGCTGGACGAAAATCTTGAGGTGGTCCATAAGGAGGTTCGAGCTCTCCTGCACGGCCGCCTCCGGCGTGATCGATCCGTTCGTCCAGACGTCGAGGATCAGGCGGTCATAATCCGTCATCTGCCCGACGCGGGCGTCCTCGACCATGAAATTCACGCGGGTCACGGGCGAGAAGCTCGCGTCGAGGTAGATGGTGCCGATGGGCGCGTGCTCGAGTTCGAAATTCTCCGCGGTGACGTAGCCGCGGCCCCGGGCCACCTTGATCTCCATCTCGATGGTTGTGGAACTCGAGGTGGACGTATAGATGAGCTGATCGGGGTTGAACACGTCGATGTCTTCCTCTTTGAAGACCTCGCCGGCCGTGACCTCGCCCTGGCCTTTGTGTTTGAACGAGAAGATGATGGGCTCGTCGCGATTGAGCCGGATCTGGCACTGCTTGAAGTTGAGGACGATGTCAGTCACGTCCTCCTTCACGCCCGGGATGGCCGAGAATTCGTGCTGGACGCCCTCGATACGGATGGCCGTAACCGCGGATCCATCGAGTGAAGAGAGCAGCACGCGGCGCAACGAATTACCGACGGTGGTGCCGTAGCCCCGCTCGAACGGTTCTACGACAAACCGGGCGCGGTTCTCCGCATCGGCCTCTTCTATCTTCACCCATTTCGGAATGACAAAGTCTGTAGCAATCATGCGTTGTAGCCTCCCGGCAGTGGGCCCAAAACACTTCACACCCTGACAGTCCCGCGTCGAGCGCCTGGCCCGGCCCGCAGGACCGAGTCCGCCCCTATACCCGCCGACGCTTCGGTGGCCGACACCCGTTGTGCGGAATGCTGGTGACGTCCTTGATGAGGGTGACATCGAGGCCCGCCGCCTGGATGGCGCGGATGGCCGACTCGCGGCCGGACCCCGGCCCGTTCACGTGGACGCGCACTTCCTTCATGCCGACCTCAATCGCCTTCTTGGCGGCCGCCTCGGCAGCGACCTGTGCTGCAAACGCCGTGCTCTTGCGGGAACCGACAAACCCGACCTGCCCCGCGCTCGACCAAGAGATAACGTTGCCCTGGCTGTCCGTGATAGAGACAATGGTGTTGTTGAACGTGGCCTGCACGTGCGCAACGCCTGAAGTCACGTTCAGAACGGTACGCCGCTTCTTGCCCTTCGCTTTCCGCCTCTCGTTCGCCACTTAGCCGATCCTCCTATTTCCTCTTGATGGTTGCGCCCCGCGGCCCCTTGCGCGTTCGTGCGTTCGTGTGTGTGCGCTGGCCGCGCGTGGGCAGTCCCCGCTTGTGCCGCAGCCCGCGATAGCTGTTAATGTCCATGAGGCGCTTGATGTTCGCGGTGACTTCTCGGCGCAGGTCGCCCTCGACCTTGTACTTGGCGCTGATCAGCGAGGAAAGCCTGCTGACCTCTTCGTCCGTCAGATCGCGCACGCGCGTGTCCGGGCTGATGCCCGTCTCCTTCAGAATCTCGATCGACCGCGTCGGCCCAATGCCATAGATGTATTGCAGGCCCGCTTCCACGCGCTTCTCGCGGGGAAGGTCCACTCCAACTACACGTGCCATCCGATTCGTTCTCCTCTGCGGCGCACTCGGGCCGCGGCCTCAGGCGGTCAGCCTTGGCGCTGCTTGTGGCGCGGGTTCTCACAGATCACCCGCACCGTTCCATGCCGGCGGATGATCTTGCACTTCTCACACATCTTCTTGACGGAACTCCGCACTTTCATCCTTCTCTCCATGGCGCCGCCGCCGTATATCACGCGGCCGGCGCACGTCTAGTTGCGCAACGAACGCTCCGAACCGTGGCCCCACACCAGCCGCGGCGTGCCGGAGAGGATATCCGCCTCTCCGTCGCGGACCACGATGCTATGCTCGAAGTGCGCACTGGGCTTCCGATCCGCCGTAACGGCCGTCCACCCGTCGCGCAATACGTTTACCTTGCTCGTGCCGGCGTTCACCATCGGCTCGATCGCCAGAACCATTCCGGGCTTCAACAGCGGCCCGCGGCTACCCGTGTCGAAATTCGGGATCTGCGGCTCTTCGTGCAGCTCCGTGCCGATCCCATGTCCGACAAAGGCCCGTACCACCGAAAATCCGGCCGCCTTAACCGCCTGTTGCACCGCCCGGGACACCTCGACGAGGTAGCTGCCGGCCCGTGCAGCCGCTATTCCCCGCGCCAATGCGCAGTCCGTGGCCGCCATGAGCCGTTGCCGGGTCTCGTCGACGTCGCCGCAGGCCACGGTGACGGCCGCATCGCCGTGGTACCCCTCGAAGCAAGCGCCGACGTCGATGCTGACGATCTCGCCGTCCTTGAGGCGCCGGTTGCCCGGAATCCCGTGGACGATCACCTCGTCCGCCGAGATGCACGTCGCCCGAGGATACCCGTGGTATCCCAGGAACGAGGGCGTCGCGCCCGCTTTCCGGATCACCTCTTCGCCCGCCGCATCGAGTTCGGCCGTCGTCACCCCGGGGGCCACCATCGCCGCCAAGGTAACCAAGGCCTCCGCGACGATCTGGTTGGCCTCACGGAGCAGGCCGATCTCATGCTCGGTGCGGATGGCGATCACGACAGCCCCGCCGCCGACAGGATCTCTTCAATTTTCTCGAACACACCGTCCGGGCTCAGGCCCGAGCCGGGAACGGACTTCAGAATGCCATGCTCGTCGTAATAGGCCAGGAGCGGCTCGGTCGTTTCGTGGTATACCCGCAGGCGCTGGCGGATCGTCTCTTCCTGATCGTCGCCGCGCTGGCTCAGTTCACCGTCGCAGCCGGGGCGATCGCACCGCGTGCCGTCGCCCGAGGCGGGCGGGCTGAACTTCAGGTTGTAAATGGCGCCGCACTTCTTGCAGGTGCGCCGGGCGGTCAACCGCCCGACGATCTCTTCGTCGGGCACGGCCACGTCGATGACGACGTCGATCTGCTCATTCCGCGCGTCCAGAAACCGGCCCAGGGCCTCGGCCTGCGGGATGGAGCGTGGAAACCCGTCCAGGACATACCCGTTGGCGCAGTCGGCCTCGGCGAGGCGGCCCGCCACGATGTCGCAGGTAACCTCGTCGGGCACCAATTCGCCGGCGTCGAGGTAGCCGCGTACCTTGCGGCCGAGTTCCGTGCCGTCCTTCAGATGGGCACGGAAGATGTCGCCTGTCGAGATGTGGGGCACCCCGTACGTGGCGGCGATCCGCTGGGCCTGGGTGCCTTTGCCGGCCCCCGGCGCTCCCATCATGATGATACGCAAAGCCAAGGTCGTTCTCCGATTTCGTGCCGCTGCGCTACATGCGCCTCCGGCCGCGCATGCGTCTGCTCCCTGTGAATCCATCGTAATGGCGCATGATGAGGTGCTGCTCGATCTGGCGGACGGTGTCGAGGGCCACACCCACCAGAATCAACAGGCTCGTGCCGCCGAAGAAGTTCGCGATCTGCCAGTAGTAGACCTCCATGACCGAGTACACCAGCTTGGGCAGCAGGGCCACGCCGGCCAGGAACAGGGCGCCCACCAGCGTAATGCGCGTCATGACGCGGTTGAGGTACTCGGCGGTGGCCTTACCCGGCCGCACGCCCATGATAACGCCGCCGTATTTCTTCATGTTGTCGGCCATTTCGATGGGGTTGAACGTAATGGCCGTGTAGAAATAACAGAAGAAGATGATGAGTGCCGCGTAAATGATGTTGTACGGGAGCGTATTGTAGTCGAGCCACTCCGTGAAAATCTTCTCGATGAAGTCCACTTTGATCGCCTTTGCCACCATGCCCGGCAGCATGAGGAGCGAACTGGCGAAAATGATGGGGATCACGCCGGCCTGGTTGACGCGAAGAGGCAGGTAGTTCCGGGCGCCGCCGAACACCTTGCGCCCCTTCACCTGCCGCGGATACTGCACGGGCACCCGGCGCTGGCCGGTGGTGACGAGAATCACTCCTGCCACCACCGCCACCATCAAGGCGACGAGGGCGCCGGCCTTGAACACGGACAACTCGCCCGCGCCGACGAGGCGGACCATGGTGATCAACGCAGACGGCATCCGCGCGACGATACTGACGAAGATGATGAGCGAGATGCCGTTGCCGATGCCATATTCGCTGATCTGCTCACCGAGCCACATGATGAAGGCCGTGCCCGTGGTGAACGAGAGGGCGCACATGAAGTAGAAGAAGATGCCCGGATTCGCGACAATCTCCGTGCCCGGCTCGTTGAGCTGCACGAGCCACGAGGCCACGGCCAGCGACTGGACCACGCACAGGGCCACGGTGCCGTAGCGGGTGTATTCGGTGATCTTCTTCTGGCCTTCCGCGCCTTCCTTGGCCAGCTTCTCAAGCGCGGGCACGACGGCCGTGAGCAGTTGCATGATGATGGATGCGCTGATGTAGGGCATGATGCCCAGCGCAAACACGGTCGCCTGTTCGAACGCCCCGCCCGTGAACATGTCATAGAAGCTCAGCAGGCCGCCCGCCATACGGTGCATCACGCCCGACAGCGCTTCACCGTCGATGCCCGGGGTCGGCACGTGCGCGCCGAGCCGGTAGACGGCCAGCATGACGAGGGTGAACAGGATCCGCTGCTTAAGCTCAGGGATCTTAAACGCGTTCCGAAAGGCTTCTAACGGCTGAGACACTGCGTTACCGCTCCTCTTCCGCCGACCGCTTCGCCTTGGCCTCCCGCCACGAGGGGATGCGGATCAACTCGACCGTTCCGCCGGCCGCCTCGATCTTCTGGCGGGCACCGGCACTGATGGCGTTCGCCTTGACCGCCAGCTTCTTCGTGAGCTCGCCGCGGCCCAGGATCTTCACCCCCCCCTTGCTCGGCTCGACAATGCCCGCCGCGGCCAGGGTCTCGGGCGTCACCTCGGCGCCCGATTCAAACGCGCACTCCAGCCGCTCGACATTGACCAGCGCGAACGGAAAGCGGACGTCCTGGTGGAATCCACGTTTGGGCAACCGGCGGTGCAGGGGCATCTGGCCACCCTCGAATCCGCCCCGGCGGGAATACCCCGACCTGGATTTCTGCCCCTTCTCGCCGCGCCCGGCCGTCTGGCCCGTGCCCGAACTGGAGCCCCGCCCCAAACGCTTACGTTTCTTGCGCGCGCCAGGCGCCTTGGTGAGCGTACTCAGATCCATCTTCGTTATCCTCTGTCCGGCCACAGCCCGGCGCGCCAGTGCGCCGGCGGGGCCTGTGGAACTTGCTACAACACTTCGGCGACCGATAGATCGCGCGTGGATGCCACTTGTTCGGCCGTCTTCAACTGGCGAAGCCCGTCCATGGTGGCCCACACGACGTTGGTGGCGTTGTTGGACCCCAGCGACTTGGTCAGGATGTTCTGGTATCCGGCCGCCTCGACGACGGCGCGGACGGCCCCGCCCGCGATGACGCCCGTGCCCAGGGAAGCCGGCTTCAGCAACACCCGCGCCGCCCCCGCACGCCCGATCACCTCATGCGGGATCGTCGTGTTCACGACCGGCACCTCTTCCATGTCGCGCTTGGCGCGCTCGATGGCCTTGCGGATGGCATCGGGCACTTCGCGCGCCTTGCCCTTGGCCACGCCGACCCGGCCTTGCCCGTCGCCCACGACCACGACCGCGCTGAACCGGAAGTTGCGCCCGCCCTTCACCACCTTGGCCACGCGGTAGATCTTGACGACCTGCTCGATGAAGTTGGATTCTTCCTGTTCCCTCGGGCGCCGGTCGCTGCGGGCTTCTCGTTTGTTTCGTCCCGTGCTCAAACCCTATCTCCTAGAATTCCAGTCCTGCTTCCCGCGCCGCATCGGCCAGCGCCTTGAGTCGTCCGTGGTACAATCGGCCTCCCCGGTCGAACTGGACCCGGGTCACGGACGCCGCCTTCGCCTTTTCGGCGAGCGCCTTGCCAACCTCGCGCGCCGCACCGATGTTGCCGCCCTTGATCTTCATTGCCAACGACGATTCCGAGGCCACCGTGCGACCGGTCGTATCGTCGATGATCTGCGCATAAATGTGGTCCAACGAGCGGAATACCGACAGCCGGGGCCGCTCCGGTACGCCCTGGATCCGGCTGCGGATGCGCCGCTTGCGCCGCGCCAGCCTGAACGCCTTGCCCTTTGCCTTCGCCATGATGCCCAGTCTCCTTGCTACGCGGCGCCCGCGCCGGCCTTGCCGACCTTCCGCCGCACGTGTTCGTTCGCGTACCGAATGCCCTTGCCTTTGTAGGGCTCCGGCTTGCGCAGCGCGCGGATGTCGGCGGCGGTCTGCCCGACCAGTTCCTTATCGATGCCCGACACCCGGATGGTCTGGGTGCCTTCCACGGCGAACGTGATTCCCGCGGGCGGGTCGATGGTCACGGGATGGCTGAATCCCAGCGCCAGATTCAGCGCCTTGCCCTGCAGGGAAGCGCGGTAGCCGACGCCGTGGACTTCCAGCACTCTCTCGAATCCCGCCGTCACCCCGATAATCATGTTGTTGATCAGGGCGCGCGTAAGCCCGTGGAGCGCCCGATGGGCGGGCGCGTCGCTTGGGCGGGTAACCACGATCTCGTCGGCATTCACCGCCACGCCGATCTCGCCGGGCAGAACCCGCTCCAGCTCGCCCTTGGGCCCTTTCACCGTGAGCCGGGAACCCGTCAGCTTGCACGTGGCCCCGCCGGGAATGGGGACCGGGACTTTTCCTATCCTTGACACGGTCTACGTTCCTTTCCTACAACGTATTGCGCTCGCGGCACCGCACGCGGCGGCCGGCCTTACCACACCTCGCACAACACCTCGCCACCGGCATTCCTCTCGCGGGCCTGCTTGCCCGTCATCACGCCGTGCGAGGTCGTGAGGATCGAGATGCCCAAGCCGCTGCGAACGGGCCGAACCTGCCCACCCTTGGCGTAGACGCGCAGGCTCGGCTTGCTCACGCGCCGCAGGCCCTGCAACACCGGGCTGCCGTCGCTCGTGTACTTCAGCCGGATCATCAGCCGGCCCTGTTTGCCGTCCGGGACGACCTCACACCCTTCTATGTACCCTTCCCGCTGCAACACGGCGCAAATCTCTTCCTTGAGACGCGACGCGGGAACTTCCACGCGCTCGCGGCCCGTCAACAACGCATTGCGAATCCGCGTCAGCAGATCGGAAATCGGATCGCTCATCGACATCGTATGATTCCCCTGTGCCTACCAGCTCGACTTGGTCACGCCTGGCAGCTTGCCTTCAAGCGCCAGTTGCCGGAAACAGATCCGGCAGATCCCGAACCTGCGCATGTAGCCCCGGGGCCGGCCACAAAGCCGGCACCGGCGATATGCGCGCACACCAAACTTGGGCCGTCGAGCCGTCTTGGCGATTAGCGATTTCTTCGCCACAGTTTCCTCCTGACTTCAGCCTGCGCTGTGAGCTGCTCCGCGCTCAATTGCGGAACGGCATCCCGAAGTGGCGCAGCAGTTCGCGGCCTTCCTCGGCCGTCCGCGCGTTCTTGATCACAAAAGTCACGTTCATCCCGCGAACCCGGCTCACCGCGTCCACGCTCACCTCCGGGAAGATCGTCTGTTCCCGCAGGCCCATCGTGTAGTTCCCGTGCGCGTCGAAGCTGTCCGGCGACACGCCCCGGAAGTCGCGGATACGCGGAATCGCGACGTTCAACAACCGATCCATGAACTCGTACATGCGCGCGCCGCGCAGGGTGACCGTGCAGCCCACGTTGGCGCCCTCACGCACCTTGAAGCTCGCAATCGAGCGCCGGGCCTTCCGGATGCTGGGCTTCTGCCCGGTGATGATCGCCAGCTCTTCCATGGCCGCATCGAGCATGCGCGGCTCGGCGGTCGCGTCGCCGACGCCCATGTTCAGCACGATCTTCTCGAGCCGGGGCACTTCCATCACGTTCTTGTACTCGAACTGCTTCCGCATCGCCGGCAGAATCTCGGCCTCGTATCGTTCCTTGAGTCTCGCTGCCACGGTAACCCTCTCTCTCTAGAGCGTCGCGCTTCCGGTTTGTTACGCGATCGCTCTAGTCATTTAGCGTCTCACCGTTGACCTTGTATACCCGTACCCGCGTCCCGTCTTCGAGACGCTTCATCACAATCTTCGACGGCTGGTTCGCCGCGTCGCACCACGCCATGACGTTGCTGAGGTGGATCGGGGCTTCCCGCTCGACAATGCCGCCCTGTTGGTTCCGGTTCGTGGGGCGGGTGTGCCGCTTGATCATGTTCACGCCCTCGACGAGGACGCGCTGTTCGGACGGGAGCACGCCCAGGACGCGGCCGCGGCGGCCCTTGTATTTCCCGGTGATGACCACCACCGTATCGCCTTTCCGAATATGCATTGTGTGAATCCCTATACCACTTCCGGCGCCAACGACACGATCCGCATGAAGCCCTTCTCCCGCAGTTCGCGGGGCACCGGGCCGAAAATGCGGGTGCCCCGGGGCTCCTGGCCCCCTGCCAGCAGCACCGCCGCGTTCGTGTCAAACCGGATCACGGTTCCGTCGGGCCGCTGCGTGTCCTGCTTGGTTCGCACGACCACCGCCTTGACCACGTCGCCTTTTTTCACGCCCGAATTCGGCAACGCCTCTTTCACCGTCGCCGTGATGATATCGCCAACGCGGGCATAACGCCTGCGCGTGCCTCCCATGACCTGGATGCATCGGATCCGCCGCGCCCCGGTGTTGTCCGCTACGTTGAGATTCGAGTAAATCTGAATCATGACACCTTTCCTCTACGGGCTAGTCGGCCCGCTTCACGATCTCAACCAAGCGCCACCGCTTCGTCTTGCTCAACGGACGCGTTTCGCGGATCCGAACGACGTCGCCCACCTGGCACGTATTCCCGCTGTCGTGCGCCTTCAGCTTCTTGGTGCGTTTGATGGACTTCTTGTACAGCCGGTGCTGCACCAGCCGCTCGACTGAGACGGTGATGGTCTTGTCCATCGCGGTGCTCGTGACGATGCCTACCCGTTCCTTGCTGCGACCCCGTTCTGCCATCGTTACTGCGCCTCTCTTTGGGCGGCCAGCTCGCGCTGCCGCATCACCGTTTTGATCCGGGCGATGTCGCGCCGGGCGGTGCGCGCCGCGCGCACGTTGTCGACGGTCCCGGTTGTCATCTGCATCCGAAACGACGCCAAGTCGTCGCAGCGCTCCCGCAGCCGCTGCGCCAACTCCTCGCCGCTCAATTCCAGCAGTTCACTCGCCTTCACCTGTGCATCTCCCATCGGGGCCCGTGGGGCGGCCCGCCCTTACACGCGCTTCACAAACTTGGTCGCCAGCGGCAGCTTGTGGCCGGCCAGGCGCACGGCCTCCCGCGCCAACGGCTCCGGAACCCCCTCGAGTTCGAAGAGAACCCGGCCGGGCTTCACGACGGCCACCCATTCCTCGGGAGCGCCCTTGCCCTTGCCCATCCGGACCTCGGCAGGCTTCTTCGTAACCGGTTTGTCCGGAAACACGCGGATCCAGATTTTGCCACCGCGTTTCACGTGGCGCGTGAGCGCGATACGGGCCGCCTCGATTTGCCGGGCGGTCACCCAACCGTCGGCAACCGCCTTCAGGCCGTACTCGCCGAAATCGACGTTCGTACTGCCCTTGCTGTTCCCGGATCGCCGGCCCCGCTGCACCTTGCGGTGTTTCACTCGCTTCGGCATCAACATGGCAACGTCTCTCCTCGCCTACTTCCGTCCAGGGCCGCGGTCACGCCGCCCACCGGTCAAACCACGGGCTTCCGCCAGTCCGGTCACCATTTCGCCCGGGGGCACATCGCCGTGGTAGATCCAACATTTCACGCCCACCGTCCCGTACGTGGCGAAACACGTCGCCTGCCCGTAGTCCACGTTGGCCCGCAGGGTGTGGAGCGGCACGCTGCCCTCCATGGCCGACTCCTGGCGCGCGATCTCGGCGCCGTTCAGCCGCCCCGCCACGCGCACCCGGATCCCCTTGGCACCCAGGCGCATGGTGTTCTGAATCGCCTTCTTCATGGCCCGGCGGAACGAAACCCGCCGCTCGAGCTGCGAGGCGATCCCCTCGGCGACCAACTGGGCGCTCAGCTCGGGGCTCAACACCTCGTGGATGTTGATCAGCAGC
Organism: Candidatus Hydrogenedentota bacterium; assembly: GCA_016934125.1. Lineage (GTDB taxonomy): Bacteria > Hydrogenedentota > Hydrogenedentia > Hydrogenedentales > SLHB01 > JAFGTL01. The sequence continues at coordinate 1,164 of JAFGTL010000389.1, read as the reverse complement.
TCACGGCCCGTCAGCCGCTCGAGTTCGTAGCGCAGCTTGTCGACCTCCGCGCCCCGCTGCCCGATGACCAGGCCCGGCCGCGCGGTGTAGATGTGGAGTTTCGCCTTCCGGCCCGCCCGCTCGATGTCCACCTTGGCCACGCCCGTCTGATACAGGCGCTTCTTCACGTAGTCGCGCAGCTTGAGATCCTCGTGCAGCAGGTTTGCATAATCCCGACCCGCGTACCACATGGAACTCCACGTGCGCGTCACACCGAGCCGAAAGCCCAACGGATGTACCTTCTGACCCACCGGCTTACTCCTTACCGTTCGCTGATGACCAGATGAATGTGGCTCGTCCGCTTCCGGATCGGCACGGCCCGCCTGCGGGGCGCGGCGCGAAACCGTTTCATCGTGATCCCTTCATCCACCAGCAACTGCGTTATGATCATCTCGTCCGTATCGATCCGCTCGCGCGCCTCGGCCGCGGCGCTCTCGGCATTGGCCACCGCCGATGCCAGCACCTTCTTCAGCACAGGCGCCGCGCCCTGCGGGGCAAACATGAGGATGTCCAGCGCATCAGACACCTTCTTACCCCGGATCAAGTCGGCCACCAGGCGCACCTTACGCGCCGACACGCGCACGTGCTTGGCCCGTGAAATCGCTTGCGCCATCGCTATGCTCCTCGGCTCGCCTTCTGGGCCTTGGTGCCGGCGTGGGCCCGGAAGGTCCGCGTCGGCGCAAACTCACCCAGCTTGTGCCCTACCATGTTCTCGGTGACAAACACCGGCATGAACTTCATCCCGTTGTGTACGGCGACTGTGAGTCCCACCATCTCGGGGACCACCGTCGATCGCCGGGACCACGTCCGGATCACTCGCTTGTCACCGCTCGACATCTGCTTCTCGACCCGCTTCATCAGGTGCTCGTCAACGAAGGGGCCTTTCTTGACTGACCGTGGCACTTTCTCGTTCTCCCAATGCGCCTCCGGGCCGCGCTTGGCCCGCGTTTACGACTTTCTCCGCCGGATGATGTACATGTTCGATCGCGCGTTCTTATCCCGCGTCCGGTGGCCCTTGGTCGGCACGCCCCACGGCGACACCGGATGCCGCCCGCCCGACGTGCGGCCTTCGCCGCCGCCGTGCGGGTGATCCACCGGGTTCATCACGACACCGCGCACCTTCGG
>JAFGTL010000388.1 GCA_016934125.1 Candidatus Hydrogenedentota bacterium | reverse complement strand
GCGTGTGGTCGCCCGAGGAAATCGCCTTCGCTGCCCAAGCCGCCGACGTCGTCACCCAAGCCCGCCTGAATGGCGAACGGCGCGATAAGACCCAGGCCCTCCGCGAAAGCGAGGAGCGGTATCGCCGGCTGGTGGAAGGCGCCGCGGACATCATCTACCAGCTCGACCCGGACTGCCGGTTCACCTACGCCAATGCCGCCGCCGCCCGCGCCTTCGGCTACTCGCTCGACGAACTCGAGGGTATGGAGGTCGCCGACGTGATCGCCCCTGACGTCCGTTCTGACGTAATGGCCTCGTTCCGGCGCCAGCGGGACCAGCAAATTCCCACCCTCCATCACGAAATGAAGGGCGTCCGCAAGGACGGGGCCGAGATCTGGCTCGAACAGAATGTCCAGTTGATGATCGAGGCCCGCGCGGTGACAGGTTTTCAGGCTGTCGCCCGGGACGTGTCCGATCGGAAACGGGCCGAAGAAGCGCTGGATGCCGAACGCAAGCAACTCCTGTCCATCTTCGACAGCATCGACGAGCCGATTTACGTGTCCGACCCGGTGACGTACGAACTCATCTACGTCAACAAGGCCTGCAAGCAGAGCTGGGGGGACGCCGTCGGCGACAAGTGCTACCGGGCCCTACAGGGGCGCAGCGAACCGTGCCCGTTTTGCACCAATGACCGCATCTTCGGGGAGAACGCCGGAAAGGCCTGGATCTGGGAGCACCGAAACGAACTCACCGGCCGCCGGTTCCGTTGTATCGACCGCGCCATCCGCGCCCCGGACGGCCGCCTCGTGCGCTGCGAGATGGCCATCGACATCACCAAGCAACGAGAGGCCGATCGGGAGCGGGCCCGACTCGCCGCCGCCGTCGAGCAAGGCGCCGACATCGTGGTCATCACCGACGTCGAGGGGACGGTGCAATACGTCAACGCCGCCTTCGAGCGTACGACCGGATACCTGCGAGGCGAAGCCCTGGGCAAGAGTGTTCACGCCTTGGCCGGCGAGAGCCGGAACGGCGCGTCCCATAAGGACATGTGGGACGCGGTGCACGCCGGCCAACCGTGGTCCGGACGCGTAACCAGTGAGAGGAAGGACGGTACCCCCTACGTACAGGATCTATCCATCTCCTGCCTCCGGGATGAGGCGGGACGGGTGGTGAGCTACGTGCTGGTGGGCAGGGATGTGACGCATGAGGTGGCGCTGGAGAGACGCCTGAACCAGGCCCAGAAGCTCGAGGCCATCGGCACGCTGGCGGGCGGTATCGCCCATGATTTCAACAACATCCTGCTGCCAATCCTCGGATTCACCGAGATGGTTCGAGAGGAACAGCCCGAAGGCAGCCCGGCCCGCGGCCGGCTCGACGAGGTGCTTCGCGCCGGCAACCGCGCCAAGTCCCTCGTCCGCCAGATCCTGACATTCAGCCGCCACATGGATACCGAGCCCCTCCCCGTCCATGTCGGGCACATCGTGAAGGAAACGGCCACCCTCCTCCGGGCAACCTTCCCGGCCACCATCGAGATCGTGTGCGATGTCGCCCCGAGCCTCGGGATGGTGTTCGCCGATCCCGGCCAGATCCACCAGATGATCATGAATCTCGGCACCAATGCCTACCACGCCATGGAGGACGCCGGTGGAATCCTCGAAATCCGGCTCGGCCAGCTCGAACCGGATCCATCCTTCTGGGCCCGCCACCCGCGACTGGAGCCGGCGCGCGACTACCTCCGGCTGGTCGTGAGCGATACCGGCACCGGCATGGACGACGAGGTGCGGGAACGGATCTTCGACCCCTTCTTCACGACCAAGAGCCAGGAAAAAGGCACCGGCCTCGGGCTGGCCATCGTCCACGGCGTCGTGATGGGCATGGGGGGCGACATCTCGGTGTACAGCCAGCCCGGCCAGGGAACCACGTTCCTCGTGTATCTGCCCGTCTGTTCGCCCACCAATGGCGCGTCCCTTCGGGGGGCCGAATCGCTGCCGTCCGGCCGCGGTGAGCGGCTCCTCCTCGTCGATGACGAGAGCAGCGTGCTTGAACTGGGCCGCGAACTCATCGGCCGCCTGGGGTATCGCGTCTTCGCGGCCTCGTCGGCTACTCACGCGCTCGACATGTTCCGGGCCAATCCGAACCGTTTCGACATCATCGTCACCGACCAGACCATGCCGAAGGTCACCGGCGCACAACTCGCCGCACACGTGCAGCAGATTCGGCCCGGCATGCCCGTCATCGTCACCACCGGATTCAGCGAAGTGCTCACCGAGAGCAACACCAAGGCCCTGGGAATCGCAGAAGTCCTTCACAAACCGTTCACCCGGGCGGAGATCGCCCGGGCGATCCGGCGTGCGCTCGACCGAGCCCACCCAGACACGGCGAAACCCAGTTCCGCCCCTCAGGAATGCTGAGGGGCCGTGTTCGGGGCCGGACTCAAGGCCCCAGCCGGCGGGCAAGCTGATCTTCGTAGAGCGATGGCGGCGTGAGCATGGCGCCGCGGTTCTCCCCCTCCACGTAGTCCTCGGGTTCGGAACCCCTTGCAGAAGAAGAATCCAGCGACGTGTCCACGCCCACGGCCTGTGTTCCAATGATGTATCCCAGCCCATACTGCCAGGAGCGGATCTGCCCGCCGCCGCTCGTGTTCCAGTATACGCTCTGCGTCACCGTGAGCCCTGCCCCGGAACTCCAGTCCTCCCGATTCCCGCCGTACCACCCGTCTTCCAGGTTGCACTGATCCACCAGGCACGCCATGGTGAGCGAATGGTGGTATTCGCAGTACGCCGGCAATCCAATGGGGATGTTGCGCCCCAGCATGTTCCGGCCGCCCGAACTCGCGCACCGCAACCAGACGCAGCCCGAGGTCCCGAAGTCCCAGTTCTGGATGAAGTTGTGACGGCCCTTCCGGGCGGTGCAATCGCAGGTGAGCACCTCGCCGCATCGCGAGATCTCGAACAGGTAGCCGCAACCTCCCTCGCCCCGATTCTGCGCCCTCTCCATCACACAATCGGCGAAGGTCACCCGGATCGAATCCTCGGCCTTGAAGCCGCAGTTCTGCAGGTGATATCCGTGGGCTTCGGCCAGGGGCGACGCGAACGACTCGACCTCGCTCGCCCAGCAGTCTCTCACGCCGCGGAACTTGATCGTGTGCACGCGGACTTCGTCCCAAGCGGCGTCCCAGTCCACGGCATTGGCCACGGACAGGCTCTCGATGCCGCACTGCTCCAGATAGCCGCTTTCGGTGCGCAGGCTCGCGGCGTCGCGCACCTTGGCCGGATAGCGCAAGGGGATATCGAGGGTGACTTCGTGGGGGGTCACCGCGTCGTTGATGGCGGTGACGGTGCGGTGGAAGAAGGCCTTCCACTGGCCATTGAACGCCTGCCAGGTGCCGGTCATGTTGTGTTCGGCCACGAACTCGTCCGTGATCACCCAGCCCACGCATACGTCATCGCCTACGTTGAGGCCGGCCGCGTCGGCCACCTGCACCACGGCCGAGCGGTTGACGCCGTCGGACGCGAGCAGGACATGGCTGCCCTGCGCCACCGAGCCCTGGAATGTGATGTGGCTCTTGTTCGACATCCCCTCGGCCAAGGTGAAGTACACGTACGTGACGCCAGGCCCGTCGCCGCGAAGCACGACATTGGACGCGGCGATGGTGAGCAGGCCGTCGCAGCGGTAGAGCCCGGCGGGGAGATAGACCACACCGCCCGACACGGAGGCCGCGTTGATGGCCGACTGGATGGCGGAAGTCGCATCCGCGGCCCCGGTGTTATCGGCACCGTATCCGGCCACCACGTCGAACACCGTCGCTTTCTCCGGGCACGCCTTGTCGTCCGACGGGAGCGGCGCTTCCCCGTTTGCATACCCCGCATAGGAGAAATCGTGCAGAAACCGCCCGTGCCCGTCCGTGAACGCCGGCGTCCACTCCTCGGGATACAGGGCGCTGCGCCACGGCTCCCCGGTGCCGGCCGGACACGACGCCACGCCCACGGCACACAACGCCAACAGCCCCATCCGCCATACGCCCTGCTTCATCATAGCCCGCCCTTCCGGCCCGTCACGAGCCCGTTTGTATGCCCGCGGTCCTGGCCCCAGGATACCACCGCTCCCCCGCGCGGTCCACTGCTCGAACGGACAGCCGGGAGCCGTGGTATGATGGGGGTGCCGCAGGGCGTGGTGGCGGCATAACCTGGGGGAATTGGGGATGAAGCACGCGGCATTGATATGCGGCATGACGCTGTTGACGCTGGGATGGGCGCAGTCCGCGTCCGGTATGGGGCAGCCGGGCGCCGACATCAACCTCTGGCCCGTGCTCATCGTGGACAGCGATGAGTCCGGCCCGGACGTCCGCGTCTTGATCCCGTTGGGGCAGTTCACGTCCAAGGACGGCACGACGGTGTCCGCCTTGCGCCCGCTCTTCATCTGGCGCCGGGAGGGGGAGGAAGATCAGGAGGAACACGCGCTCGACCTCCTCTGGCCACTCATGCGGTTCGAGCACGATCCCGACGGAGAAACCGACGGACGCGCCGTCCCCGTGTTCTGGGGGGCGGACACCGAGGGCGGCCACTACATGGATGTTTTCCCCGTCCTGTGGTCGTGGTGGAACGAGACGAAGACGCCTGGCGAATCGCGGGGGACAGTAGTCGGGCCTGCGTGGCTGGCACGCGACTACGGCGACACGCCCGACTGGAGCGCCGGCCTCGCGCCCATCAGTTGGGCCTGGCGCAACGATGACACGCGAGGCCTCTGGGCCGCGCCCGTCTACTGGGAGAAGGATGACTCCGCAGAGCACGAGCGGACGTTCGCGATTATGCCGCTGCTGCTCGACTGGCGCGATGGCGCCGAGCGAGGAACCTGGCTCCTCCCCGTCTACTGGGGGCGCGAGTCCGGCAAGACGAAGGTAGCAATCGTGTTCCCCGTGTTTTGGCGCGGCGCCAACAGCGTGGTCGTGTTCCCCGTGTACTGGGACTTCAAGGATTCCCAACTCCTCGTCGTCTTCCCGCTCTACGGCCACAAGAAGGGGGACGACAAGGTGTGGCGGGCGGTGCTTTGGCCCGCATACGTCATGCGGCGAGACGGCGAGTACCGCTCGCACGACGTACTGTGGCCGGTGCTCTCCTGGGGCGGAGACGGGCAGGACAGAAAGGACTTCCGCCTCTGGCCCTTGGCGGGATGGAGGCGTTCGGCCCACAACTGCGAGGACGGCCGCCAGTATTGCACCCGTCGCCAGTGGGCGCTCTGGCCCTTGATCTGGCGCGGCCGCACCGAATGGGACAGGGGAGCGGCGGCGGCGCCCAGCGAGCCCGCTGCAGACGAAGTGGCCACCCACGTCGAGTCACGCTACTTCGACGTGTTTCCGCTCTACTGGTCGGAGTGCGAACGTACCTCGACGCCGGGAGGCGGCGAGCAGTGCGACAGCGCGATGAACTGCCTGGTGCCGCTCTATACCTATGATCGAAGCCCCGAGGAGACAGAGTTTACGCTGCTCTGGCCCCTGTGGCGGCAGGCGCATACGAAGGAGAAGGATCGCTATTCCGTGCTGTGGCGCGTGGTGGACGCACAGTACTTCACCGGCGGCGACAAGCGGATCAGCGTGCTGTGGCGGGGGTATCGAAACGAGCGGCGCGGGGACACGCACGATGTGGACGTGTTCCCGTTCACATCGTTCCGCGCCGCACCGGGCCGGAGCCGGCTCCAGTTCCTGGCGGGCTTCTTCCAGTACGGCAAGGAAGACGGCCAACGCTACTTGCGCCTCCTCTATTCGCCCCGGATTCCTCTCGGCGGGCGGAACGGGGCCTCGGCGGGGAGCGAACCGGCTGAGTAGCGGCCCCGCGGCCTATCCGAGCCACCGGCCCGGGCGCCGGACGCCGGCGTCCGACAGGGGTTTGTGCGCGCCGGGATAGAGCCGCGCCCGCAGCGCCTCCACTTGACGGCATGCCCGGACACGCCGCCCCACGCCGGCGGCCGCCCCGGCCGCCGCAGCCAACAGCGCCGCAATCCGCCGGATAAATGTGCGCCGTTTCAACTCCATGTTCCGTACACCTCCGTGCCGCAATCCGGGCAGGCGCCGACGTCGATGTGGTTCTGAAGCACCTCGAATCCCCGCCGTTCCACCAGCAGCCTCCCGCACTCGTGGCAGTAAGTGCTCTCCCCGTCCGGGCGGAGTATGTTGCCGATGTACACGTGGTAGAGCCCCTCGGCGCATGCAATCTCTTTGGCGCGATCCAACGTTGCGGCGGGCGTGGGCGGCAGGTTGCGCATGCGGTAGTCGGGGTGGAACCGCGAGAAATGAAGCGGCGTCTCCCGGCCCATGTTCGCCGCGATCCAGTGGCACAGGGCGCGGATATCATCGTCGCTGTCGTTCAGCGTGGGGATGACGAGATTCGTCACCTCGACGAGCACACCGAGCGACTTGGCCAGCACCAGCGTATCGAGCACCGGCTGCAGCGTAGCGCCGCAGATGTCGCGATACAGCGTATCGGACATGAACTTGAGGTCGATGTTGGCCGCGTCCACGTAGCGGCAGAGCTTCTCCATGGGCGCCCGGTTGATGTAGCCGGCCGTAACGAGGGCGTTACGCAGGCCCGCCTCGCGCACCTTGACGCACCCGTCCAGCGTGTATTCATAGTACACGACGGGCTCGGTGTAGGTGTACGCGACGGATTGGCACCCGTACGTGCGGGCAAGGCCCGGAAGCTCCTCCGGTGGCAGGGAATGGGCGGGGGTATTCTCGGGATTCTCCTGCGAGATCTGCCAGTTCTGACAGTTCTTACAGTGAAGATTGCATCCGACGGTGGCGATGCTCAGGATGCCCGAGCCCGGTAGGAAATGAAACAGCGGCTTCTTCTCCACCGGATCCACGTGCACGGCGCACGGGTGGCCATAGGTCACGGCGACGAGTTTGCCGTCGAGATTGATGCGAATGCGGCATTCCCCGCTCTGGCCGGGCTCGATCCGGCAGGCTTTCGGGCACAGATCACATTGGACAACCATGGCGCGGCTCCATGCCGACGCCGCTCAGGCGTTACGCATCGGTTCGGGCAACGGCTTCGGCCGGTTCGCTCTTCGAAGACACGCCGCGGGATCGGACGGCGAGCCAGATCAACACGCCCCAACCGCCCGCATACACGACGCTCGAGCCAAAGGCCCTCGCCACAAAGATGAACGTAGTCAACCTTCCGTCGATCACCCCCCGGGCCATCCCGGCGTTCAATGCGAAGGTGAAGGCCAGATTGAGGGCGGAGCAGATCAGCATCACCACGAGTGTAGGCACGAGGATACGCGCTGTTTTCGGATCGCGGGACCACATCAAGCACCCCACCACGATGCCCACAATCCACGCCGCCCACACCGGGATCGTCGCCAGTCCGCTGAAGAACAAGCTGCTGATCATGTCCATCCTCCACTACCCATGTGTCACCTGTTCCGAGTCTATCTCCCGGGCGGCTCCGTGTCAATTCCGGGCAGGGCACTCGACCTCCGGGAAGCACCCCCTCCCCCGCTCCACCGGCGCGGGGTGCGACACAGGCGTCCAAGAACACGGCCCCACTCATCCCCAGTTTGCGCCAGAACCACAAGAGCCGGTGCATGTCGACGCCGGGAATCTCGGGACATGCTCAGAGCGGAGTCCCCGACGCGAATACGTCTCCCCAGATTCCCGGCCGGCCCCAAGCGCACAGTCTCCCCATCGGGGCCGGTGGCTTCCGTCGTGGTGCGAGCGCTTCGAAAGCCAAGACTGGGGATGAGTGAGGGACACCGCCCCGGAGAACCCCGTTGCGTCAAGTAGAAATCTACTCGAAAGGGACTTGTCACGGGGCGATTCCCAGTGCGATGATGGCGCGAGAACTGTGAGAAGCACGATCGGCTCGGGAGGGAGGCAGACAGACATGGACACACTGACGGCCATCGAGACGCGTCGGGCGGTCAAACACTACGACCCGGCCCATGAGATGACGGATGACGAGGTGGATCGGTTGATGGCGCTGGCCCTGTTGGCGCCCACCGCATTCAACATCCAGAACTGGCGGTTCGTGCTGGTGCGGGATCCCGAGCTGCGCAGCCAGATCCGGGAAGCCGCCTGGAACCAGGCCCAAGTGACCGATGCGTCGCTGTTGATCGTGTTGTGCGCCGATCGCAAGGCCTGGGAGAAGGATCCGGGCCGCTACTGGCGCAACGCCCCCCAGGAAATGCGGGACATGATCGTGCCCGCCATCGACCGCTACTATCGGGGCCGGGAGCACGTGCAGCGCGACGAGGCCATGCGCTCCTGCGGCATCGCCGCACAGACCCTCATGCTCGCCGCGAAGGCCCTCGGATACGACTCGTGTCCCATGGACGGATTCGATTACGACGCCGTGGGCAACCTCATCAATCTGCCCGACGACCACGTCGTGGCCATGTTCGTCGCCATCGGCAAGGCAGCCCAGGAGGCACGTCCCCGAGGCGGCCAGCTTCCCAGGGAGGAAGTAGTCGTCATCGACCGGTTCTAGCGAGGGATGTTTCCCGCGCGAGCCGCTATGCGTTTGAGTACATCGCCTCAACCAGACCGGTTCCAAGAGTAGTCCTTACATTTTCCTTGACCGCATACTGTGTATATGCTATATTTACACTCGATGGGCAAGGACGCCAAGAAGACACTTCTCGTACCGCCGATCTCGAAGGCGGCGCCAGGACCGCTCTACCAGCAGATCGTCGATGGCATCAAGCGGGAAGTCAGCGAAGGCCGCCTCGAACCCGGTACGCCGCTGCCGTCATTTCGCCTGTTGGCCGAACAACTCATGGTGAGCCTCATCACCGTCAAGCGCGCCTACGCCGAACTCGAACGCGACGAGATCATCTTCCGCAAACAAGGGCTGGGGACGTTCGTGTCGCAAGACGGCGTGGCCAGGAGCCGACAAATCAAACGCGAGCAAACCGAAGCCCTGCTTCGGGAAGCGCTGCGCGAAGGATACGAAGCCGGAATGGACGACAAGGAACTACTAGACATGGCCAAGCGCCTGTTGAAAGAAGGGAAGGAGTAACCAGGCATGGTAGAGGTACTCAAGATTCGCGGCTTGGAGAAGTCGTTCTCCGCATTTCACCTGGGACCGCTCGACCTGACGGTGCCCAAAGGGGCCATCTACGGCTTCATCGGGCCTAACGGCGCGGGCAAAACCACCACCATAGACCTGATCATGGGCATGGGCCGCGAACAGGCAGGCACCATTGAAGTGTTCGGCCTCGACCACCGTGGCGACGAAGTGGCCGTGAAGAAGCAGGTGGGCTACGTCAGTCCCGACCTCATCTTCGTCGCATGGCTCACCGTCAAGAGGCTGATCAAGTTTTACCGCGGCTTCTACGAAGACTGGGACGACGCATACTGCGCCGACCTCATGTCGCGCCTGGGCATAGGCTGGGACGACAAGATCGCGACCCTGTCCTACGGCGCGCGCACGAAACTCGGGCTGGTACTTGCGCTGTCGCACAAACCCGCGCTGCTGCTGCTCGACGAACCGCTGGC
>JAFGTL010000387.1 GCA_016934125.1 Candidatus Hydrogenedentota bacterium | reverse complement strand
GGCGGCGCCGCGGTGGCCCTGCGCGCGATTCCGGCAGTGGACGGCAAGGCCCGCGACGCCGGCCTGTTCGAGCATGCGCGCCACGTCGAGGATGACGATGCTGTCGGCATCCCAGCCCAGCCGGGTTTTGACCGTCACCGGCAGGTGCGTTCCCCGGATCACGGATCGGACGACGGACTCGAACTTGGCCAAGTCCTTCAGGAGGCCGGCCCCGGCCTCACGGCGGGCGACTTTCTTCACCCAACAACCGCAGTTGACGTCGATGAAGTCGGGCTCCGCCTGTTCGGCAACGGCCGCGGCCGCCTCCATGGAGCCGGAGTCGCCACCAAAGATCTGGACGGCGATGGGGCGCTCCGCATCCGTGATCTGGATTTTCCTCAGGGTGGTGCCGACGTCCCGGATGAGGGCTTCGCTGCTGGCGAACTCGGTGTACAACAGATCGGCGCCCTGTTCTTTGCAGATGAGGCGGAACGCGCGATCCGTCACGTCCTCCATCGGCGCAAGGGCAAGGGGTTTGTCGAGTTCTATGTGGCCAATGCGCATCGGTGGAAGCTTGACACAACGGGTTGGTGAAAACAACCGCCCGGCACCACAGCCGCTACTTCTCGGTGTAGATCTCCGAGCCGCCCGCCCGGAAGGCTTCCGCCATGGCGTGGAGGCCTTTCTCGAGGGCCTCCTCCTCACTCACGCCGAGCCGGGCCGCGTAGTCGCGCACCTGCTGGCTGATCTCCATGGCGCAGAACTTCGGGCCGCACATCGAGCAGAAATGCGCCAGCTTCGAGCCCGAGGCCGGCAAGGTCTCGTCGTGGAACTCCTGGGCCCTGTCGGGATCCATCGCCAGGGCGAACTGATCCTGCCAGCGGAACTCGAACCGGGCAAGGCTGAGGGCATTGTCGCGTATCTGCGCGCCGGGATGGCCTTTCGCGAGATCGGCGGCGTGGGCAGCGATCTTGTAGGCGATGACGCCGGCGCGAACATCGTCCTTGTCGGGCAGGCCGAGGTGTTCCTTGGGCGTCACGTAGCAGAGGAGGGCCGTCCCGTACCACCCGATCATGGCCGCGCCGATGGACGACGCGATGTGGTCGTATCCGGGGCAGGTGTCGGTGATCACGGGGCCGAGGGTGTAGAAGGGGGCCTCGCTGCACCACTCGAGCTGCTTGTCGACGTTCTCCTTGATCAGGTGCATGGGGATGTGGCCGGGGCCCTCGTTCATCACCTGGACGTCGAATGCCCACGCGCGCCGCGTCAGATCGCCCTGCGTCTTGAGTTCGGCGAACTGGGCCTCGTCATTGGCGTCGGCGAGGCACCCGGGCCGGAGCCCGTCGCCGATCGAGAAGGCGACATCGTAGGCGGCCATAATCTCGCAGATCTCGTCCCAATGGGTGTAGAGGAAGTTCTCTTCATGATGGGCGAGACACCACTTCGCCATGATCGAGCCCCCGCGGCTCACGATGCCCGTCAGGCGCTGAGCGGTAAGCGGAATGAAACGCAACAGCACCCCGGCGTGGATGGTGAAGTAGTCGACGCCCTGTTCGGCCTGCTCGACAAGGGAATCGCGGAAGATGTCCCACGACAACTCTTCAGGGCGGCCATCCACCTTCTCGAGGGCCTGGTAGATGGGCACGGTGCCGATGGGGACGGGCGAGTTCCGCAGGATCCATTCCCGGGTTTCGTGGATGTTCTCGCCCGTCGAGAGATCCATGACGGTATCGGCGCCCCAACGCGCCGCCCACACCATCTTCTCGACCTCCTCCTCGATGGAACTCGACACCGCGCTGTTGCCGATATTGGCGTTGATCTTGGTGAGGAAGTTCCGGCCGATGATCATGGGTTCGAGTTCGGGATGGTTCACGTTGGCGGGGATAATCGCCCGGCCCCGGGCCACCTCGTCCCGCACGAAGGCCGGCGTGATCGCCTTCGGGGTGTCCGCGCCCCAGTTCCAGCCCGGATGCTGACGCGCCAGGCTGGCCACGGTTTCTTCGAGGCGCATGTTCTCGCGGATGGCCGCGAACTCCATCTCGGGGGTGATTTCGCCCCGGCGGGCGTAATACATCTGGCTGACACGCGCGCCCGAGGCCGCCCGGAGGACTGTCCGCGTTCGCCGGAAGCGCAGCCGTTCCAGGCCGGGATCCGATTCGCGGGCGCGGGCGAACGCGGAGCCGGGCTGAGCCTGCTCGACCACGTCGCCCCGGCCCCGGATCCAAGTCAGGCGGATCGGCGCAAGCCCCTGCATGACATTAACTTGCGCATCCGTATCCGTGTAGGGGCCCGAGGTGTCGTAGAGGAACACGGGCGGATTGGGCTCGCCGGCGGTCGGCGACTGCGCCACCTCGCGCATGGGCACACGGATGGATGGGTGCGAGCCTGTCACATAGATCTTGCGCGAGTTGGGGAAGGGCGCGCAGGTGATGCGCTGGCCATCCGAGTCTCCCGCGAAAGGCTGGCCACTGTCCGAAGACACGGGCATGGGATTCCTCCATCTATCGGCACCGCCGGCCAAGTGGAACGAACGCGCCGGACGGCGCCCTCGGGAGCGGCCGGCCTGCCGGCCGGCGCTTCTTCCGTTCGCTGCGCGCCCACTGGCGCAACCGCACGGAAGGAACCGGACGAGTCGTATTGTCACCTACACATAGAGGCTACCATTCCCCCACGAGTCAAGTCAAAAACCGGCACGTTCCCATGGGCGCGCCGGCGGCTCGGGATGGGCCGGGCGGGCATGCCTAGCTGTCCCACAAGCCTATAGGCGACTTGACATCGCTCGGGAGGATCCCCAATAATACCAATCTGGTGAGGGTGGCGACCTGTGAGGAGTCGCGCGCTACCGGGCTCGGCATGCCGGAAGCGCCGGCATGATCGTGCCCCCCCCTCACGCCCCACCTCAGGGAGGCCGTTGGCTGGGTTTCGTCTTCGCGCATTATGCGCGCTCGGGATAATTGGCTGTGAAGACGAGGTACACGATTCAGTGCCCCTGCGGGCACCGCATGCGGGCGAAAGAGAAGCACTTGGGGCGGGTGTGCCGGTGCACACGCTGCCGGCAGCCGGTGCTTGTCAGCTACGACGCTGTCTCTCCCCCTATCAAGGCCCACGCGCGTAATGGAGCCCGTCACTTCGGCGCCGAGGAGGTTCCGGTGCATTGGCAGCGCGGGGATCGGTTCATGCACCTGTACGAAGTGGTCGACGTACTCGGGAAGGGGGGCATGGGCGAGGCGCACCTGGTGCGCCACATGGGCTGGGGGTGCCTGCTGGCCGTGAAGACGCTGAAGGGCGATCTGCTGCCCAAGGAGCACTGCCAGGAGAGCTTCGAACGGGAATGCGAGACCTGGGTGAACCTCGATCCCCACGACAACGTGGTTCAGTGCCACTACGTCCGCCGTCTGGGCGGGATCCCGCGGCTATTCATGGAGTACGTGCCCGGGGCGTCGCTCCTCGACTACATCTCGAACGGGAGCCTGTACGCGCGCGGGCAGGAGACGGCATTACAGGGCGTACTGGATGTAGCGATTCAGATGGCCTGGGGACTGGGATACGCGCACACCCGCGGGCTGGTTCACCAGGACGTCAAGCCCGGCAACGTGCTCGTGAAGCCGGATGGCCAAACCAAGGTAGGCGATCTGGGTGTGGTGCGCGCGGTAGGCGCCGCGGTGGACGCAGACACACAGTCGCAAGAGCTCCGGTTGCTGGGCACACCGGCATACCGCGCCCCTGAGCAGGATCTGCTTGGCGAGGTGACAAGCCAGTGCGACGCATGGAGTTGGGCAGCGACGGTGCTGGAGATGCTACTCGGGAAGTTGCGCTGGCGGGATCAGCGGGGCCTCCTGAAGGCGCACCAGGCGTATCTAGGCGGGGCCGTGCCCGACGCGGCGTGCCCCGGGATCCCCCGGACGCTGGCCGATCTGCTTACCGATTGCCTGCAGACAAGCCCGGCGGATCGGCCCGGGGACATGGCGTACGTCGCCGACGCCGCAGGCGCCGCCTACGCGGAGGTGGCGGGGAGCCCCTATTTCCGCCAGAAGCCCGAACCGGCAGGCGTGTCGGCTGACATCCTCAACAACCGCGCCGTTTCGGCACTCGACCTCGGGAAGCGACAGGAGGCCCACGCGCTGTGGGACGAGGCGCTTCAACTGGATCCGCAACATGTCGAGTCGACGTATAACCGCCACCTCCAGCAGTGGCGCACCGGCAAAATCACCGATATCGAGCTGCTGCGGCGTCTTCAGGGACTGTGCGAAGCCAACCGGGACTCGTGGATCCCGCGGTATGCGCTGGGTTGCGTCGTGCTGGAATGGGGCGATGCGAGATCGGCCCTCGACATGCTTCGGAGCATTCGAGAATCCGACGCGGAGCGCCGCGAGGTGGTGTATACCGTGGCCGTGGCGCGCAACCACGAGCAAACCTCGCGGGGGCTCCGCCAGCGGTTCCAGGCCCACCGGGGATCGGTGTGTTCCGTGCACGTGTCGGACGATGGGCACAGCGCGCTGTCGGGCGACGAACACGGGAGCATCCGTCTGTGGGATCTCACCTTCGGCGACTGCAAGGCGGCGTTCCGAACCGAGTCGGGCCCGGTGAGTTCGCTGTGTCTTGTGCCGGGCCGTGGGCTCGTCGTCTCGGGGGACAACGACGGGGCGGTGCGGATCTGGGATGCCAGGACCACGAAGTGCGTGCGGACGATCGCGGCACACGAGGGCCGCGTTCATTCCGTCTGTTCCGGGCGCGAGGGGCGGGCGGCCATGTCGGCGGGGCGGGACGGCGTCCTGCGGCTGTGGAACGTGGACACGGGCCGCTGCGTCAGAACGCTCGAAGGGCACGAAGGTGCCGTGTACTCGGCCGTGCTGAGCCGCTGCGGGCGTTACGCCCTCTCGGGGGGCCAGGACGCGACGGTCCGATACTGGGATGTGGAACAAGCGCGCTGCC
>JAFGTL010000386.1 GCA_016934125.1 Candidatus Hydrogenedentota bacterium | reverse complement strand
GCCACCTCGAGTTCACCCCGGAACTGCCCGACAAGCAGGTGGTTCAGCGCTATGGCGCGCGGTTCGACGTGACTGGCCAATGGAACTCGAATCAGACGTATGAGATGCGGATCGCGCCCGGCCTGACGTACAGCGAGAAGGCGACGCTGAAGGAGGCGAGCGTGCGGCGCGTGACGAGCCAGGAGGTGCCGGCCTTCCTGGGGTTCGGCTATCCGGGCGCCTTCTACTTCCCGAGACGAACCGATGCCGGCCTGCCGCTGGTGTCGCGCAACCTCGACAAGGCAACCGTCAAAGTGCACCGGATGTTCCCCGGCAACGTGGCCGTCGCCCTCCAGGATATGCGGGACGGCGAGGCGAACTGGCGGTTTGTGGGTTCCTGGAGCGAGGAAACCGGCGAGCAGGCCATTGCCGTCGCGTCACGGCCGGATCGGCTCGTCGAGACGCCGCTCGATCTGGACACGCTGTTGCCCGAGGCGCAGAACGGGGTGTTCTGCCTGCAGGCATCGTCGGGCGATCGGTACGGCGGAACCAAACTGGTGGTGCGCACCGATATCGGCGCACTGGCCCATTGGCAGAATCCCGGCGAAACCACGGACTCGGAACTGGTGGTATTCGCCCACGACTTGTTCACGTTGGCACCGCTGCGCCTCGCCACGGTGACGGTGTACTCGTCGAAGAACCAGGTGCTCGGCGTAGTCAACACGGACGCGGACGGGATGGCGCACCTCGGCCCGTTCGAGGCGAATCTGGGCGCACCCCAGGTGGTCGTGATCGAGCACGGGGACGACTACGCCTTCCTGGAACTCGATCCGCGGGAGGACGACGAACGGGCGTTCACATACGAGATGCCGCCCTATGATCGGGAGGGCTACGACGCGTTTCTGTACGCGGATCGGGATCTCTACCGGCCGGGCGAAACGGCCCACATCCGGTGGATCGTGCGGACGAACTACAGGCAGCCGGTGCCCGACGTGCCGCTCGTCATCACAGTGGTGAAGCCCAACCAGCGCAACCTGCTTTCCGAACCGACAACGCTGTCGGCCCTGGGCACGGGCGGATTGGATGTAACCACGCAGCGCTCGTATCCAACGGGCCGGTATACGGTGAAACTCAATGTGCCCGGCGTCGACAAGCCCATCGGCACGTACACCTTCAACCTGGAAGACTTCGTGCCGAACCGGATCAAGGCGGAGGTGAGCGCGCCGGAGCCTCGGTGGCTCGCGGGCACCGAGAACGAACTGCGCGTACGGGCGCAGCACCTGTTCGGCGCGCCGGCCGCAGATCGCAAATGCGAGGCGACGATCCTGCTGAAGCGGGGCGGCTTCGAGCCGGAGGCGTGGCAGGGATACCGATTCGAGAACGACGCGGACTTCACGCCGGACGCGATCGCGTGCGGCGAACTCCGCACCGATGCGAACGGCGAGGCCGCGTTCACGTTCACCTATCAGGCGCCGGCCAAGGCGACGTCGCCGATGCGGGCCATCGCGGTGGGGCGCGTGTTCGAGTTGGGCGGGCGGGCCGTGGCGGGCACGGCCGAGGCGATGATGTTCCCGTCGGACGTGTGTCTGGGCATTGCCGCGTCGCCCCGGAGCGGCGCGACGGGCCTCGATGTTCACGTGGCGGCCATTGCGCCCGACGAATCGCCTGCCGCGCTCGACACCGTCACCGTGGCGCTCGAGAAACGGACGTGGAGCTACTACGTCCGCCGGTATTACAGCCACCACGAGCCGAAGTGGTCGGAGTCGTTTGAGGTGCAGGAGGCCCGGGAAGTCGAGCTACGCGACGGCGCGGGCACGACGGCGTTCGACGTGTCGGGCTACGGCTACTACCGCGTCCGCGTGTATTCCGACAAGACGCCGCAGTACAGCACGGCTACGTTCTATTCCTACGGCGGGGAGTGCCATCCGGTGGACTCGGCGCGGCCCAGCCTGATCAAGGTGACGCTGGACAAAGAGGAATACACCGTCGGCGACACGGCCCAGGTGCGGCTCGAGTCGCCCTTTGACGGGCAGGGCGTCGTAGTGGTGCAAGGCGGGGAGATCCAGCGCATCCTGCCGGTTCCGATCCGCGATGGCGTCGGGCAGGTGTCGGTTCCGGTTGGCGAGGCGCAGTTCCCGAACGTGTGGATCGAGGCCACGGTGGTGCATGCCGTCGAAGAGGGGCGCACGCAGATGTATCCCTTCTCGAGTTTCGCCATGGCAAACCTGAACGTCACGGATCCGGCGCGCCGCCTGGACATCGCGTTTCCTTCGCTGCCGGAGGAGATCCGCCCGAACACCGAATTGGTAGTCGACGTGCTGGCACGCACCAGCGATGGCCAGCCGGCCGCGGCGGAACTCACGATCGCGGCCGTTGATGAAGGGATCCACGCGATTACGGGCTACGAAAACCCCGATCCCGCCGCGTGGCTGGGACGCCCCCGCAGGCCCGACTTCCGCCGCGCCCACTACTACGACAAGGTGGCGTATGACTTCGAGAAGCCTGACGCGGCGGGCGATCTCGACGCGCTGCTCGGCAAACGCGCGGCATCCGTGGACGAGAACTGGATCCGGCCCGTGGCGCTGTGGTCGGGCATAGTGCAG
>JAFGTL010000385.1 GCA_016934125.1 Candidatus Hydrogenedentota bacterium | reverse complement strand
TTCGCCGGCGTCTGCACGGAAGAGCAATGTGTATACCCGCGGTTCACGTTGGGCCAGCGACAGAAAGCCGAGGTGTTCGCCGTCCAGGCGGGCTTCCACGAGGGGATAGACGCCGTCGCACGGCGTCCCGCTCGCGCCCATGCCGAGCAAATACGGCCCGCCCGTAGCAAGCGCGATCGGCCACGCGGCTCGCCCGTTCGTGGCAAGGCTGATACCGCCGTCGCGCAGGGCCACGTGTTTGCCTTCGAGGGCCACCGTGTCGTCGATGGGCAGGCCCTGTGCTTTGTCATCCGCAAGTGGGGGGGCGAAAACACCGTCCGTCATGTCCTGCACAAGGGGACGCCGGTGCCAACTGACATACTGAACGGGGCCGAGCCAGTAGAGATCCTCGCGCGCGACGGCGTGCACGAGTTCGCTGCCGTCGTCGACACGCAGGGCGGGTGTCGTCGCCGGCTGCATCGTCACCGGAAGGCCGAGTGTGGCCTGGATCTCGTCGAACCCTTCAGACGCCGGCCGGTTCCACAACACCTTGCCGCCCGCTTCGAGAAACGACCGTAGCGGTTGCGCATGCTCGACGACCGCCGCGTTATCGGCTTCGAGAACCAACAACCCGGCCTCCGGATACCGCAGCAGGCCGAGATCGGCGAGTTCCGCACTTGCGACGGACAGCTCCTGCAACTGCCCCGCAAGCTCTTCGGGGCCGTAATGAAGGGCGGTGCCGTGCCCGCCCTCGTACTCCGCGAGATAGTCGAGCATGTTCTCGAGAAGCCGCGCGGCGACGGGCTCAGCGCCGAGTTTCGAGACAACCCGCAACTGGCACAGCATCCACACACCGTTGCCCTCCGGGATCTCGAGCAGCGGCGCGTGGGAGATGCCCTCGCCGGTTCCCGTCACCGCCAACGCCTTGCCGGCGCCTGAACTGGGCCGCGATGGCTCGTTGACCGAAACCAGGTGATCGCCGCGCCACCATTTCAGGCCGTCGGGCTGAACCCCGCGGAACACGGGATGATGCGGCCGCTGGATGAATGCCATCGTCGATTCCTGTTCGCCCAGTTGCGCGGGCACCCAGTCGGCCGCGCCGGGCGCCTGTTCCAGCAGAAGAACGCGGCCCCCGTCGGCCACCTTCCGCGCGAGCGCGTCTTGATGGGTGCGCAGCGCGCCGATCACCGGCACCTCGCGCGTCTGCGATTCGCCCTGTAACCCGGCCGGCCCGACGATGAGCACGCCGTCCCCCTTCCATTCGTCAAGGGCGTCGAGAGGAGTGAACGCCTGTGCCTCGTCGCCGACCGCGTCAAAGAAGCCTCGTTTCGGATCGTAGACGTACAGAGGCGTTTTCGGCATCCGCAGGGACTGCCGCGGAAACACGTGGAGGGGCACCTCCTCGCGGAAGCGTTCCCCGCCGCCCTCGTGCAAGGTCAACCTGAACGTCAATGCCGTGCGCTCGGACACCTCGGGCATGGGCACAACGATGCCGCGCTCCGCGTGGCTGCCGCTGGGCATAGACAGGGCCTCTCGGCCCTCGGCCAGCACCTCCGCGTCCCGCAACAACGCCCAGCGAAACGCGACGGGATCCACGTCCGCCATCGTGTCGTTGAACAGGTAGACGGTGCGTCTGACGGGCTCACCCGCGTAGAACCGCCTGTCGTATTCGCGCACGAACGCTGCCAAGGGCCGGTAGAAGTCGCGTTGCGCGCACCATAGGTGGTTCTCCTCGTTCAACGGCCCGTGCTCGCTGACAGTCCACGGCGACATGCCGCTCACACCCGCCTGGCGGTACGCGAGGATCTGCATGCGCCACGAAAGCGCCTTCGCACGGGCGTGGCAGTCGCCAAAACCGGCGTACGCCTCATCCCCGAAGAACAGCGTGTCCTTGCTGGGATCCGGCGCGGGCGCCCACAGGAATTCGCCGATATACAGCGGCTTTTCGCGGTTCCAGGCGAATTCCGGCTCGTCCCAGAACATGTTGGTGCGCCACACAGAGGGCCGTTCGCCAATCCAGTACGCGTCATTGGGCCACAACCTCCGGTTCGGATACTCGTTCGGATAATGCAGGCCGATCACATCTGCCACGCCGTTGGGATCGCCATCCGATTCGTAGGTGATAAGGCGAGTCGCGTCGACGGCCTTCACCGCCTCTCCCATTGCCGCGAGGTAGTCCTCCTGGGGCGTACCATCCCGCATGCGGCCGCCCTGCATCTCGTTTTCGAGGCTCCACATGACGATAGACGGATGATTGAACAAGTTTCGCACCATTGCTTCGAGATGAGCCCGGTAGTGCTCCCAGAACTCGGGATCCTCGACACGGTAGACGGCGTCGTCATTCCAGATCGCGCCCTCGGGAATCATCAGGAGGCCCATTTCGTCGGCCACTTCGTACCAACGGCGCCGCCACGGCTGCGTGTGGGTGCGGAAACACGTCGCGTTCATCCGCTTGATGGCCGCCATGGTTTCCCTGATGTCTCCACGCGGCCTGGGCGGGTGTGGGGGCCACCACGACGTGGCCAGCAGGTGAGTCTTCGCGCCGTTGAGGTAGAAATCCGCCCCTTGCGCCCACAGTTCACGGTAGCCGATCCGTTCGGCCCACTGATCGCCGCCGGGAATGAACACGTCAAGTACATAGAGCTGCGGATCGTGGGGCCACCATAGCCTCAGCGGCGGATTGTCGATCGAGAGTGCAAAGGCACCGTCCGGGGAAGAGGCCTGGACGTATCCTTCCCACACCACCGCGCCGTCCACGGGCCAGAGCCCCGCGGCGTCACGGGGCCCGCCACCGTATTCGTGGATGCGTGCCCTCACACCGAACCCGTCGGATGCATCATCCGCGTTCCGCACGAATCCATGGATGTCGATACGGCCCTGGCGCACGGATGGAAGCACCCGCACCTCATCCAGGTATGTCCGCGGCATCACGGCAAGTTCGACATCGTCCCAGATACCGTAGTGAAACCAGCGTCCGCCGATGGGTGCCAGGACGCGATCCCGCGGGGTGCCACGCAGGGCGCGCTGCCCATTCGCCCCCGTGAAGTCGACGCGCTCGCCCTCGCAGAAGACACCAGTCCAGTCGTGGGCACCGACCTCAAGGGTGTTCTCCTCGCCATAGCGCACGGCTTCGGTGATGTCGCATTCAAAGGCATCGTAGCCGTTAAGACAGCCGCCAACGCGCTCACCATTGACGAAAACCCGGCTGTTGTACTTGACGCCCCCAAAGCACAGGACGACGCGCTTGCCCTCCCACACAGCCGGCGCCCGAAACGTCCGTCGAAACCACGCCCGGGCATAGTCGTATCCGTTGATGACACCGGGCACCTCAACGGGCTTCCAGCCTTCGGCGGGAACGGGCGCATCGAGGGAGTCCGTGGTGACGTACTCCCATTCACCGTTGAGCACCTGGATCTCGCGCGGCGGGCCTTCGGCGGCCCCGCCCTCCGCAAGTCCCGCCCAAAGCACTGCTACTACAACCGCCGCAATCCCACGTAGTCCCATCACAAGTCCTCCCCCCTTGTTCGCAGGCCTGCGCACCGCGCACCCCGAAGTCACGGCCTGTATAGGCGTTCCATGTAGATGGGGTCTTCTTTCAGGGCGGGCTGAATGACCAGTTGGGGCTCCGACAGAAGAGTCTCCGCGAGGCCGGCAACGTCTTCGGCGGTCTTGATTGCGTCCGTATCCTTCCAGACGAGATCGAACCGGAACTCAAAAATACCGTGGCTGTCCGCGACGAAATTCGTCATCCAGGTGTTGTCGAAGATCAGTGCATAGGCCCGATTCGGGCAAGCGGGCGCGGCCTCCAGGTGCTTGAGCGGTTGCGGCCCGCCGAAACTGACCACCGGCGCATCGCGCGTAATCCATAGCCAATGGCCGTCGGCCGTTTCGTAGTCAGCCCAGGAGTCCAGAGCCACATAATCCCGGCACGTGTTCGGCAGTTGATCCTCGAAAGGAACGAAGGGGACACCGCCGCATGAAACCGTTGGGATCGTGTCGCCGGTCGGCAAGGCGCACCCGATATAGAACCACTCCGGCAACTCCGAGGAGGTGCGATAGAGCCGCACAGTCAGTACGGCTCGTGGTTCGCGGCGCGAGATCTCAAGCGTTCGTGTCAACCACTTGAGCCGGGGGTGCTTCATCCGTTGACTATAGACGATTGTGTGGGGATTGGGCTCGATCCTTGTTTCACCCGCTGGTTCCGCCGGTGTTTCCCTGAGAACCTCTTTTCGGCGTTCCTCGTTCGGGTGATGCAGCATACCGTTGTATTGCCAACGCCCGGCGAATTCGGTCATTTCCACCGCTATGAACGCGCCGGGGCTTTCCGCAAAGAGCGGCTGGCTCATCGCCGGCCATTGGGCCGACGTGGGCCATCCGTTGTCATCAACCTCGACTGCGGGCATCTGCTCCGGCTGAGCGGGAGGCCCCCCCCTGTCGCTCGGAACTAACCGAATCGCCGAATTCGGGGCGAGGTCTTCGACCCAGAAGCGAAGCACTTGCCCGGGCACATTGTCCGCAACAGTAGCGTTGTCGGCCTCGAACGTGAGTTGGTCTTCGCTCTCGGGCACCTTATACTGGGCGTACCCGGCCCGTATTTCCGTGGGCGTGACCCTGCCGGTTCTCGGCTCCTCCAATGCCTGCACGTCTCCGCGCAGGGCCGACGTGTTCATCGTGACCCATCCGCTCCACGGCATCGGGGCGGTGTTCGCCACGTAGTAGCCGTATTCCCGGGGATAGATGGCCGTCCGCGCCCGTTGCGCCAACAGAACCTTCGACATCGCGAGAGGGTAGTAGGCCGCTCGGGCCTTCTCGTTGAACTGCGCCCAAGTGTCGATCTCGTGCGGCTGCCCGATACTGTCTGCCGCCCCCCATGTGTGCTCGTCGAACAGACACAGCTGGCGCAGAATCCCGTCAGCGGCCGAACGGGCGTCTGCGTCCAGCGCCTCGCCCCACACCGCACTGAGCGCGGCTGTCAGGTTCCGCTTCGCTCGACGCGATGCCGCCACTTCCCGCGGGCCCGAGGCACACCCGTTCACCCACCAATCGGTGAACTCGCCCTCGTATTCCGGCAGGCGATCCCCCACTCGCGATTTCAGGTCTTCAACCGCCTGTGACACCGTGGTCAGACGCACTTCCGGTTGCAGCCCGAGGCGATTCCATGCCGCGACGAAATCCGGCAGCCCGAGATACGGCGGGTCGTTGTCAATCCGCCATTCGTTGGTTGCCGAGAGCGGAAGCGACGGATAATCGTATCCCCGATCCTCAAGTCGGGCCAACCTCTCACACAGCCGGGCCTGGGCTTCCCGCATCGCGGCCTCGTCCATTGGGTATACTTCGCCGAATCGGGGCGGACGGTATCGTGTGTCCGTCGATTCCGGCACCGGCCCGCGCCGCCAGGAATCCTCGAAGAAATGGCCGAATCCACTCGCGTACGAGTCGCCAAGCCAGACGAAGAGGCGGCGCCCATCGGGCATTCGCCACCAGAAGGCCGTGGGCACTTGGAGCGGGGCTTGGCCATTGGTCGCATTGATACCCATGAAGAGGTTCGCGACATTGCGATCCAGCAAGGCCATTGCCCCTGCCCGGGGAAACCCATTCACATCATTCTGGACGCCCGTTCTCGGAGACGCCGCATCCCACACCTCATCCGGCAACCAGTGCAACGTGGTTCGCCATTGGTCGGCATTCAGCGTAGGCGTCTGATTCATGGCGAGTGCCGTGATCTCGAGGCGGCCGGTCTTGACCGCGCGAATCAGATCCTGCCGCCGTTCGGGAGAGTTCTTCTGCCACCAATCATCAACCGTCAACGCCGCCTCGACAGTCCAACTGAACCGGGCTTCCTTCGGGGCGCCTTCTGTGGCCAACACGCCATCGATGGCAATATCGAGATAGCGCGTCTGCTGCTCCCGGCAGACCGCCGGGTGATCCGTGAAGCCCACATCCGTGTGCGACATGTGGACGATATCGATCCGCTTGATTTTCTCGGGCAATCTCATCTCCTCAGCCGAAACGGCATCCGCCATCGCTGCCGCCAAGGCTGTGACCGCCAGCACAAGGCGCGCGATAGAGAACGTATCGTGTTGCTTCCCATCCATACGATTCAGGATTCTAGAGGCTCCACCCCTCGCGATAGACAGGCCAGATCAAGTCGTTTGCCGCCGGCACGTTCGTGCAGCGCATAGCCGGGCCGTCCCAGTAGAGCTTCTCGCCCGTGCGGATGGCGATAATGCCCATCATGATCGCCTCGTTCAGCGGCCCCGCCACGTCGAAGTTCGAACTGGCCCGCCCGTCGCCCTTGCAAGCCTTGATCCAGTCTCTATGATGGCCCTCGGAACGCGGCAGCGTCTCGGGCGGCCGCGTGTAAGCCTCCATGGCGCTCTCGGGAATGAGTCTCGGATTCCGGCTCCACCCGTCGAGCATGAGCTTCCCCTTATCGCCGACAAACAAGATCCCGTTGTCGCGCAACTTCTTGTCCGGCCCCAACTCGTCCGGCCTTTCCGGCAGTATCCCGCCATCGTACCAGTGGACTTTCACCGGGGGCATGTCGCCGCGCACCGGGAATTCGTAGTGGACAATGGACGCGTGCGGCGTCACCTCGTCCGTGCAGTCGCACGAACTGGCCTCCACGCTCACGGGACAGTCCAGGCTCAGCGCCCAGAAGGCCGGATCGAGATTGTGACACGCCATATCCCCGATGCCGCCCGTCCCAAAGTCCCACCATCCGCGCCAATTGTAGGGCGCATACGCGGGATGGTAGGGCCGGCAGGCGGCCGGCCCCAACCAGAGATCCCAATCGAGCCCCTCCGGAACCGGCGGGGTGTCCTGCGGGCGCTCCTTCATCGTCGTCCATTCCGGCCCCGTCGTACTCCACGCATGCACCTCCCGAACGGGCCCGATGGCACCGTCCCAGATCCACTCGCAGGCCGCCCGGATACCGTCCCCGCTGTGCCCTTGATTGCCCAACTGCGTGGCCACCTTGGCTTCGCGGGCCGTTTCCGCCAGTTTGCGGACTTCGTAGAGCGAATGGCACATCGGCTTCTCGCAGTACACATGCTTGCCGTGCTGGATGGCGGCCATCGCGGCGGCATAGTGGACGTGGTCCGGCGTGGCGATCAGAACGGCGTCAATGTCCTTCTCTCTCTCCAACATCTCTCGGAAGTCGGCATAGTCGGCACAACCCTTGAACGAGCCTTTTGCCTGCGGCTCATAGGCCTCCTTCACCAAGCCCAAGGCGGGCCCCCTGCCGGCGGTGCCCCTGTAGTAGAAGGCGCTGTAATCGCTCTCCCAATTCGGATCCGCGATGGCCATGATGCGCACATCGCTCTGGTGAAGCAGGAACCGCAGATTCGACAGCCCCTGTCCCCCAGTCCCAATCACGGCGACATTGAGCATCTCGCTGGGCGGCGTGTGCTCAGCGCCCCCCAGGACCTGGCGCGGCACAATGGTGAAGGCGGCCGTCGCCACGGCGGCGCCCATGAACCCACGCCGCGAAATGCATCCAGGGGACTTCGACGAGGCGGTTCCCGTTTGACTCGTAGCACCATCGACATCGGTATCGTTGTCAGTGTCTGCGACTGTCATGTTCATTTCTCTAGGTTAACCCCGTTTGTTGGACACTTGCGGTGTTTCAGTCAGGGAGGCCTCTCGAAAGAAGCGCACCAACCTCATGGACAAAGAGAAGCGGGGCCCGCACTGGCCCAGGACCGCCATTCTCTCCATCACTCGTTCCTGCGAATCGCAGCATAGGCCCCGCCCGTTTGTCAGTCAAGCTGGCGGAAACTCCCAGGTGGACGGTACCTACAATGCAGCGACCTGCGTGCCTTCAATGCCAATCCCACCCTCCTTGCGCATTCCCGTTCAACGCGCTAGACTCACCAGGCAGTTCCCGTATGCGGGATGTCGGACAAGTCGATCCATCACGCGCCAGCGGAGGTACAACATGTCAGGAGACAAGCACATGACGAGACGACAAATGATCGGGCTGGCCATGGCCGGTGCGTCCGGCATCGTCGCCGGAGCAAGCGAACAGGCACCCCAGCCCGGCACGGGCGCCGCGGATCCCAGGGTGCAAGGCCCGTTTCTGATTCTGTCGACGCCCTTCACCGCATCGGGCGAAGTGGACTTCGACGTGCTCGCCAACCAGGCGCGTTTCGTTGACTGGTGCGGCTGTCCGGGCATGATCTGGCCGCAGTCGGGGGACAGCGTCGACTTGCTGACCACCGAGGAGAAGCTCCAGGGCATGGAGGTCCTGGCCAAGACCGCTGCCACCCTCCGCACGGCACTCTGCCTCGGCGTGCAGGGCAAGGACACGGACGAGATGCTCGCTTTCGCCAAGCATGCCGAGGAGGTGGCGCCGACGGCGATCATCTCGCGTCCGCCGGACTCGGGCACGACAGAAGACGACTTGCGCGGGTACTGGCATGCGCTCGCGGGCGTCACGAACCGGCCCGTCATTCTCCAGACCACCGGCGGCGTCGCGTACAAAGGCCCCTCCCCCTCCGTGGAACTCTTGACTGAACTCGCCGCGGACTTCCCGAATTTCGGCTATGTCAAGGAGGAAGCGGGCTCTGTCATCTCCCGTATGCGCGCCTTGCTCGCGGCCCGGCCTCCCATCCGTCGCGTGTTCGGCGCCCGTGGCGGCCTCGGCTGGCTCTACGAGTTGCGCCTCGGCGCCGAAGGCCTCATCACCGAGCGCGCGGTATACGCGGATGTCCTGACCCGCATCTGGGAACTGCACCAGAGCGGATCGGATCCCGCAGCCGTCAGGGACGCCTACAGCAAGTTCGTCCTCATGACGAACCTCAGCGTCACCCATCCAGGCGACTCCCTGCGCGGCATCCAGCTGTATCTCTGGAAAAAGCGCGGCGTGTTCCAGAATATGGTGTCGCGGCACTATGGGCCCGGTAGAACCGTCCCCGCGTCGCCCATCTTCTCGGAGATCAAACTGAGCGACGAGGAAATCGCCGAGATCGAGTACCGATTCGAGGCCCTGAAGCCATACCAGAAACCGGGGGCACCCGACTTCGCAAAGAAGGTTTGAGCCGATATCAACTCCTGTGGCTGGCCATCGGCGCATCAGAGGGCATTGGTTCATGCAGCAGCGCGAGACAATCTCGATTGTGTTGACATTGGCCGGACTCATCGCAGCGGCGCTGGCCGTCGCAGCGCGGGCCGATGAGGCCGCCCCACCGACGACTGCGCCACCCGATCTTGCGGCCAAGGCCCTGCAAGCCATGGACGGCGCCGAGGAGATCGTCTTCGTCGTCCGCGATCTTTGCGAGGCGTACCAATGGTATGCAACGTTTGGCGAGTATGCGGACGAAGAGAAGTTCATCCATGCACCGGACGGTTCGCAGTTGTGCAAACTCAACCTGCGCAGCCGGGAACTCACCGTGCTGCTGGACGACCCCCAAGGCGGGTTCCGCGATCCGCGGGTGCACTACGACGGCGGCAAGATCCTCTTCGCATATCGAGAAGGCGGCACGCACCACTACCATCTCTGCGAGATCAACGTCGACGGATCCGGCTTCAGGCAGCTGACATTCGGCGAGTACGACGATCTCGACCCCGCTTACCTGCCCGACGGCGGCATCATTTTCGCCTCGAGCCGGTGCAATCGCTTCGTAGCCTGCAATCGTGTGCCGACCGCCATCCTCTACCGGATGGATGGCGACGGCGGCCACATACAGTGCCTCTCCGCAGGCGCGATCTCGGAAGATCGCCCCGCGGTGTTGCCGGATGGACGAGTCGTCTATACGCGGTGGGACTACACGGATCGCGATCCGGAGAAGTTCCGGGACCTGTGGGTCATGAATCCCGATGGCACCGGACAGATGGTGCTCTTTGGGGGCGTACCGCGGCCCTACCCGGACTTCTACGCCAAGTGCGACGCCCTGCCCATCCCCGGCACAAGCGGCAAGCTCGTGTCGGTATTCTCGCCGGCATTCGGCCAGCGCGAGAACGCCGGCAACGTGATGATTGTCGACCTCAAGGCCGGCCCGGGCGATTGGTCTGCGGCCCGCCAGATCAGTTCTCACTTGCCGGATCTGGTATGGAGCATCGGCTCGGGGCGCGGGCGCGAGGGATTCCGAGACCCCTATCCGCTGTCCGAGGACTGCTTCCTTGTCGCAAAGGACAAGAGCCTCCTCATCCTCGACGCCAGCGGGCAGATCCAGGAGTTCTACCAAGCGGACAAGATGGTCCATGACCCACGCGTGATCCGCTCCAGGCCGCGCGAGCCGCGGCTCGCCGCTCGCAGCGATATGCGGAAGACCACCGGACAACTCGTGCTCGCCGATGTCTACAAGGGCCGCAACATGGCCGGGATCGAGCCGGGAACGATCACGGAGCTTCTCATACTCGAGGACCTGCCCAAACCGGGCAGCAAACATGGACTTGCCGGCTTCCACGGGGGATACCTCACGCTCCGCCGCGTTCTGGGAACTGTCCCCGTCGAGCCCGACGGCTCGGCCTCCTTCGAGCTCCCGCCGCTACGGGCCGTCTATTTCGTGGCACTCGACGAAAAGGGCCTGGCGGTCAAGCGAATGCAGAACTGGACCATGGTGATGCCCGGCGAGATTCAAGGCTGCGTGGGCTGCCACGAGCCGCGCACCGAGACGCCGATTGCACAGCTCGGCGGCCTGATGGCGACGAGGCGCCCACCGAGCCGCATTGAGCCCTTTGCGGACATGCCGGATGTGTTCGACTACCCGCGCGATATCCAGCCCGTATGGGACCGGCACTGTGTCACGTGTCACGGCGACGAGGAGCCGGCAGGCCGTGTGGTGCTCACTGGCGACAACAACGAGTGGTTTACGCAGAGCTTCTCCGCCCTGCTGGCCTACGACCAAGTCAGCCAATGCCGCAGTTGGGGGGAGGATGGCGACCACCCGCCCTACGGCTTCGGCACCGGCGCCAGCCCGCTGATACACAAGATTGACGGCAGCCACCACGACGTGAGACTGACCGCCAAGGAACGCGACATGGTGCACCTGTGGATCGAGACGGGTGCGGCCTTCACAGGGACATATGGCCTTTTCAACCACCCCGAGAACGCGGTTGCCACGCCCCTCATCGTCTCCAAGCCCGTGCTCGGCGAACCGGTCGGCCCCATCGTCGAGAAACGCTGCCTCACGTGCCATGGTTCCGTTGCCAACCTGGGCCGGCGCGGTAGACAACAACGGGATGACCAATGGACGAACGGCAAGCCCCCGGAATGGCTCAACTACCCCCTGTACTACTGGAATCTCTATAACCTGTCGCATCCCGACAAATCGATGATTCTCCGGGCATCGCTCTCCAGAGAGGCCGGCGGCTACGCGTGGTGCAAGGCGGACGACGGCCAGCCCGCCGTGGCGTTCCATGACACCAACGATCCCGACTATCAGGCCATCCTGCGTGCCATCCAGGCGGCGCAGAAGCGTCAGCAGGAGTACGGGCGCCCCGATATGCCCGGCTTCCGTCCCGGCGACTACTATGTCCGCTGGATGAAGCGCTTCGGCGTTCTGCCCGCGAGTCTCGATCCGGACAAGGAGCCCATTGACACCTACGAGGCCGATCGAGCGTACTGGCGTTCCCTGTGGCACCGGCCGCAAAGCGAGGAAGGCGCCTTGAAGGTCAGTCAGGCACCCGGGGCAAGCTGAAGAAGACGCCCCCGGTATCCCACGGAACGGGCGGCTTCCTGAGGGCCTCGTCCGGCCTTGGCGGACGGGACGCTCCTCGGGCGATCACGCGTTTCTGAGCAAGGCCCAGACGCTCCTTGGCCAACCTGTCCGGCTGTTATCGGAGCCCACAAGGCCTGGCGAAGACAATAACGCGGGGCGAGGGGGAAGACGATGATGGCGGGAAGCAAACCTCTGATGTCTCTGTTTGCAGTCCTGTGCGTTCCGGCCAGCTTGACGGCATGCGCGGGAAAGGGATTGCGCATCGAAACGGAATCGGTCACTACACGGGGTGCTTTTGCCGATGATTTCCATCCCACGCTTCCCAGGATTCCCAACCGCGAGGTCCGCCTGGCGGAATCTGCCGGCGCCCCCTCCGACAAGGACACCACTGCCATGTTCGCGCAGGCGATTGAAGAGCTGCACAAAGGCGGTGGAGGGCGCTTGGTCGTTCCTGCGGGAGTCTGGACCACTGGCCCGATTCACTTGAAGAGCGGAGTCGAGCTTCATCTTGAGGAAGGAGCCGAGATTCGGTTCAGCACACGATACGAGGACTACCTGCCCGTGGTCCTCCAGCAGCGGGGCGGAGTCCGGTGCTACAACTACTCACCGTTGATCTATGCCCGAGACTGCGAAGACATCGCCGTCACCGGCCAAGGCATCTTGAATGGCCAAGCTGAGGCTTGGTGGCCCTGGAAGAACAAGCAGCCCGGCATGCAGCGCTTGCTCGAGATGGGATGGTCGCGAACGCCGGTTGAGGAGCGGGTGTTTGGCAGAGAAAAAGACGGAGTTCGCCCCGACTTCATCCAGTTCATCAATTGCAGGCGAGTCTTGCTCGAAGGTATCACGGTGAAGGACGGCCCCTCTTGGAACATCCACCCGGTCTGGTGCGAGGATCTAGTGATCCGCGGCGTGTCTGTGGCGGCCCACGGGCCAAACAACGACGGCATCGACCCTGATGGATGCTGCCGCGTTCTGATTGAGTATTGCCACTTGGACGTCGGCGATGACGCCATCTGCCTGAAATCGGGACGCGACCAGGAGGGATGGGACGCTGCGCGCCCCTGCGAGGAGGTCTTGATCCGGCATTGCCAAGTCCTGGCCGGTTGCGGGGCCCTGGTCATCGGCAGCGAAATGTCTGCGGGTGTTCGCAACGTATACGCCCATGACATCACAGCATACGGCACGGACCGCGGAATCCGCCTCAAGACCCGGCGGGGGCGCGGGGGGATCGTGGAAGACATCCGGATTGAGAACGTACGCATGCGGAAGATCAAAAAGGAAGCCATTATGATCAACATGCAGTACGGCGACCGCACGCTGGGAGAGGAAACCGTGTCCCAGCATCCCAGCGACGAAACGACGCCCACACTGCGCAATATCACCATCCGCAACGTATCTTGCGACGGCGCCAGACAGGGCGTTCGAATCATCGGCCTGCCCGAAAACCCCATCACAGGACTCAACCTGGAGGCCATACACGTCGACGCGTGGAAACCGAACTCGATGCAGCACGTCGAAGGGGTCTGGGCTCCGGCCCTCTTTCCGTAGCTGCCGCATGCTGCGCCGAGATCAACCGGCCAGCCGGCAGGCACAACCCCGGCGGGGAATGGGCATGGCGGTCCTCCGGCGCGACGCCCGTTGAGAGCAGGACAGCCGCAGTCCAGGCTGCCTGAAGAAGAATGGGACCTCTCACTGGCCCCGTCCCGTTCCCGTGATCCCCAAGGCCCGGCTGCTAAACGGAATTCAGGATTTCCGCGATATCGATGACGTGCAGTTGCCGGCCCTCGCCGGTATGCGGCGAATCGATGCAGACCAGGTTGCCGCTATTGCTCGAACGCGGATGCGTGTCGCAGCGCCATTCGCCCTTGTACTCGGGCGGCTGGTAGAACTTGCCCAGTTCGTAGCGCTTACCGGAGGGCACGTGGTACAGGTAGACGTGCTGGTTGCGCTCGCGGTCGGGATAGGTGTCGTTCAGAATCCACTCGTTGTCTCTTCGGGGCACGTAGGTGTTATGGCCGTTCTGCGTCATGACCCCGTCACCCACAATCTCGACCTCCCGCGTCCGGTCGCGGAAGAGATAGAACGCCGCCTTCTCTCCCTCGGGCTTCGTCCACATGCAGACATGCTCCGGATCGCGCCAGATGAAATGAGACGTGTTTCCGGAGGGATCGAGGACGTAGATATCGCTGCCATCCATGTTCACCGTCAGCATGCGCGTCGTGAATCCGCCCTTTGGCTGCCCGGTCTCCGGATCACGCGTGCGCCAGCGGTGAAGCACGATGAATCGGTCGCCGCTTGGGCTGACGAGCAGGTGGTTGAAGTAGTGGAAGACGCCCTCGAGAACTTGGCCCTTGTATGGGATCTTCGCCACCTCGGACAGCGGCAAGATGATGTTCGACGTTCCAGACGCCAAGTCTACCCGGAACACCCCGTCCTCCGCCGGCGCCAAGGTATCCGCATACGGATCGGGCAGGCCGACATAGCCGTATCCGGGGCGGAGCACTTGCAGGCGGGCGAAATTCACCGAGAGCCCATAGCGCCCGTCGGGGCTGATGGTATAGATGGGCCGATCAAGGGTGCGCTG
Source organism: Candidatus Hydrogenedentota bacterium (assembly GCA_016934125.1). Taxonomy (GTDB): domain Bacteria; phylum Hydrogenedentota; class Hydrogenedentia; order Hydrogenedentales; family SLHB01; genus JAFGTL01. Next base: position 3,924 of record JAFGTL010000385.1, on the reverse strand, counting down.
TTCGCGGGTCTGGGTGTTCATCATCCGGCAGACAAAGCGGCCTCCCTCACGGTCGTTCCACAGCACGTCGGCTTCGGTCTGCGGAATCCACTGCAACATACAGCCCTGCTGCCACCCCCAGGCAAGGCTGCTTCCCAGCTCGATCCACTCGTCGTTGTTGGCCGTATCCACCATCCCGACGCGTATCCGATCCTCCGCGTCTGGCGTACGGTGTTCGAAGGTCACCTCATTCGACAGGACGTAGCGGTCGGCCGGATCGAATTGGAGCTTGTCGTAGTAAGCGAACCAATGGTGCCTTGGCCCACGGGTAATCGTTCGGGCAGGGGGCGGGATCTTGTCCCGTTCGTCCGCTGCGCCCAACAGCCCGAGCCCAGCCGCGCCAACACACGCGGAGCGCAGAAACGAACGCCGGCCTAATCGTGACATGATTCTCAGCTCCTTCTGCGTGTCGGGAATCCGCTCTGTCGGAAACCCGAGGGGTATGGGAATGTGCCCACGACGCCACCGTTACGACCTCGGTGCTCGTCTGGCTCGAGTTAACCAGAAGATGGGCCTCGGATCAAGCGTGTGGGCATCCGAGAAGGAGAGGAAGAGAGGCGTAATCAACCACGGATGGACACCAACGGGAGTTCCCTTCACGGGTGCGGCCCGGAGACCGCACCCCAACAGGGACAGTTGCACACGGAGCCGCGGAGATCACGGAGTGGGCGCGAGGTGGGGGTGGTGTGTGGCGCGCGGGCTCCCCGTTCCCGCTACCGACACCCAATGCGATAGGAGCGGCCGGCGCGCATGAAGGCCAGAATGTTCTCCGGCGGTGTCTCCTGGGGAAGATCGCATCCCGTGCTGAGCACGAAATTCGGGAAGGGGTCCATCGCCTTGAGCAGTGCGTTGACCTCGTCACGCAGTTGCTCAGGCGTTCCATTGAGGACGGTCGTGGCGGGGTTGATGTTACCGATGACGACGACGCTTTCAGGCACGACCTTCGCTACGGCCGGCAGATCGACGCCCGCCTCGGGACTGTCGAGACTGATTCCGGCGACGCCCGCCCCAACCATCTTCTCGACGACGTGCATCGTATTGCCGCACGTGTGGTAGACGATCTGCGTGCCGCTGTACTTGAAGCTGTCCGTGAGATGACGGACGTACGACGCGGAGAACTGCTCGAACAGGGCGGGACTGAGCATGACGGCAGATGGCTCGAGAATGCAGATGACCTCGGCTCCCGCGCAAATGAGCAGGCGCATGTACTCCTGAATGCGCTCGGTGACGAAATCGCAGAGCGTCGTCAAGGTGTCGGGATCCATAAGACTTGCCGTCCCGGCCTCCTGAGCGCCCATGATCAGGGACGCCAGCGAGTAGGGGCCGGAGACATAGGCGCCTCGGATAATCTCCGGCGCCAAGCCGATCCTCATGAGCTTCACCGTTTCGACATAGCAATTCAGTCGTGAATCAAACGAGATATTGATCGAGCGAAGCCGCTCCAACTCCTCGATACTGAACGCGTCCCGAGGCACCGTGGCGGAGTCGTTCCTTGGGAAGATCGTGTACCGCCCCATGGCGTTGGCTTCCACCGAAAGGTCCATCAGCGGAAACACCAGGTCGGGCTCGAACAGGGAGGCCAGTCGCTCTACTGCCTTGTAGTGCTCGCCGTAATTCTGCTGCGCCGTCTTGATGTCGCTCTTCACCAACGAGACGCCGGGGAACCCCATCAGCGGCGCCACCAGACGCCGGCCCTCCCCGAATGCGCCGCGGGCAAGTTCGGCCAGCTTCCGCGACGCACCTCTGGCTGCCACGCGCGCGTCCTCCGTACCTGTCTCCTCGAACTGCTCAATCATCTCGACGTCTTCCCTATCGTCGCCGTCCGCGGCGGCCCAGAAGCAAAGGGGGGCGGTTGAGAAGTGTAGCCCCCTGTCTTAGTATCCCCAAGCCTGGTGGCGTGATTCAAGGAGAGCTGATGGGGATTCTGGCGCTCCCTGGCACGGACTGACGCCTGCGGATATGTTCAGTATTCTCGACATCACCCCGATTAAGACATGGCTGACGGCCTCCCTGTGGTATAACCTGACCTACAACTCGATCTTCGGGAACCCCGGTGGCTTGGTGCGGCACCGCGAGCTTCTCAAACTCGCGGGCGAGAAGGGCATCAACCTGCGCGGATGGGTGGAGGCCCAGCTTGAGCAGGCTCCAGGAACGCGGGCTGGATGCGATCGGGCTCTGTTCCGGCCACGTGCAAGGGCGGTGGCCGCGCGCTGTGCGTAGCGCGGCAAGCCCCCGCTTTCGCTACGAGTGAATAGACGAAGCAGGGGACGCACAGAAAGGCCTGTCATGATGAAATCACTGTCTCTCGGGTTGGGGATCTTCGGAATAATGTGCCCTTGCGCGGCCGCGCAAGACTCGCCATCCCCCCCCGCCGACGCGGCCCCAACCGTCGACAAGAGGCTCTACGTCTGCTACCGCTCGTTCTGGCCCGAGTTGGAGATGACGGCCCAATTCGGGGAAATGGGGATCGATACGCGCTGTTTTTTCGCGGCGAACACGATCAACTCGGCCGGTTTCGAGTACTGCAAGTATCCGCCCATCTGGCTCGGGATCAAGAAGTATGATTTCTCGGCGTACGACAAGCAGGTGGCCGATCTACTCGCCGCGAATCCCGAGGCCAGATTCCTTTGCCTGATCGATCTGAACACGCCGTACTGGCTCACGCGCAAGCTCGCCTATGACAGTTTCGACGCAGTCTCTCACGCCGCCTCGGATCCGCGGTGGATCGAGTTCACCACCGAGTGGATGCAGGACTTCGTCGACTACTCCGAGCAGAAGTATGGCGACAAGATCGACGCCTACATTCTCTCGGGTGGCGGGACGTCCGAGTGGTACGAGTACGACCGCGGGCGCAGCAGCCGCGTGAAGAACCAAGCCTGGCAGGCCTGGTGCAAGAAGGAAGGATACGCCTTCGGCGAAGACGTCCCCGGCGAGAGCACACTGCAACGCGCCGCGCACGAAAACGTCATCTACGATCCGGCCACGGAGATGGAGAAGATCCAGTATTGGCGGTTCCATAACGGCGTCATCGCGGACGCGGTTCTGCACTTCGCGAAGACGGCGCGGCCGCTGATTGGCCGGGACAAGGAGATCGGCGTCTTCTTCGGCTACTACATGGTGAGCGACTCGAAGCTCGTGTCGTTCGGCCACCTGGACTATGAGCGTGTCTTCGCGAGTCCCGACATCGACTTCTTCATCAGCCCCGGAACCTACAACGACCGCATGATGGGCGGAGGCAGTGGCCCGCAACTGGTGCACGGGACAGCACTGCGGTACGGCAAACGCTATCTCCACGAGATCGACCACCGTACGCACTGTGTTACGTCCTCTTCCGCGTGGAAGACGCAGGCGGAGGACGAGGCGGGACTGAAACGGGAGGCGGCGTTCGCGCTCGTCAACCACGCATCCTACTGGTGGTTCGACATGTGGGGCGGCTGGTACCAAGAGGAAGAGACGCGGCGGCTCATCGGGCAATTGCGGGATGTTTCGGAGCGCTACGGCGAAGATCGCTCGCCGTCGGCGGCCCAAACGCTGCTCGTGGCCGATCCGCAGAGCGCCTGCTACCTGAATGAGAAGATGCCCCACGCCTCGGCCATGGCACGCCGGTTCCGGGAAAAACTCAGTCGAACCGGCGCGCCGTACGACGTGTACTCCTTTGACGACCTTCCGGCAATCGACATGTCGCGCTACAAGGTGGTTCTGCTTCCCGCGACGCTGCTGATCACCCCGGAACGCGCTGAGGTCTTGAAAGAGTATGTGCTCAATGGCGGCCGCACCGTCGTGTGGGTATACGCACCCGGCATTTGTGACGGGAAGACGCTCGATACCGCGCGCATCGAACAGTGGACGGGCTCGGCGTACCGCACCGAGGGGCCCGCGACGGTC
>JAFGTL010000384.1 GCA_016934125.1 Candidatus Hydrogenedentota bacterium | reverse complement strand
GGGCGTCCTCGCAACCCACGGGCACATTCGAGAAGAGATACCCGAGGATCACGATCGCGTCGGCCAGGTCATGACGGCCGTCCTGGTTCGCGTCGCCACGGATGAACGGATGCGCGCCGGCGCCCGCCGAAAGCAGACACACGGAGAGAACCGCCGCCGTCGCCGTCTTCTTCGCCATGGTAGTCTCCCGTACAGGTGGCCAATCCCGATGGTACCAGACGGGCGACCGCGGCGACAGGCGCGCCGGACCGATCACGGCGCACGTGGTGTGACATCGACCGCCGCAATCCAGGGCAGGCCGCGGATGATGTCGGCGGTGGCGATACGAGCGGCAGCTTCTCGAAGTGGCAGTGGCGGTGGCTCACCTCGCGGCTGCTCGGGCGGATGGCGCATTCCGGATGCCGGCCGACCTCGGTGGTCTGCTCCGTGAGGGTCATCCTGGTGCCGAGCGCCCCGCCGGCGGTCACCTCGAGGCTCGCATGGAGGGTGAGCATGATGCCCCGGCGCCGCAGAAGCGCCACGAGCGTGTGCGTGAGAGGGCTCTCGGCGTTGAGCAGGAGGACGCCGCGGTCGTCGTCAACGGGGTGGCGAAGCCGGGCACACTCGGCAAATTCATCGGAGCGCCTGCCCGCCATCCTGCAACCTCGTGCCGCAGGCCGGAGGCCCGCGGCCGAAGGGCGTCCAGCTCGCGAGCCAAGGCGAACTGCTCATCGGCCTCCGCCGGGCGGTTCAGGCGCAGGAGACATCGCCCGCGACGGTCGAGCCGCTGCCGGGGCCGCCGTACGGGTTCCGGTGAGGGCCAAGGTCCTCCCCGCGCCGCCCGAGCTCGACGCCCCCCCGTGCACGGGGAGGTCAGCGGTCGATCATGATCGAACCGCCCGCACGCAGGCATCGAACCAGGTCCCCTCTTCCGGGGACATGATCAGACCGTCGGGCCGCCCGTCGACCACCCGGTACGGCTGTTCCCATCCGGCATCGCCGCACCAGAGGACTCCCTCGCCCTTCTCCCGATCGTACACGAGGAGCATCTGCTCCCCGTACCGGTTCTCGAAGTACCCGTGGTAGAGCCCCGGCGAATCGCCGTCCACCGCCGGCGGCCGGCCGCAGCCCGCAACGTGATGGTTCGAGACGCGAAAGATCGGTTCGGACGGCATAGTTCTACCTCTCCTCGACCGAGGGCGCCCCCCGGTCCTCGCCCATAAGCATACCACGAGCTGCCACTCCGGGGGAACGCGCTCGCCGGGCAGTCCATCGTCGATAAGCGCCCCGCCGCCAATCTGGCGTATCGGCCGGCGGATTTTTCGGCGCCGCATGCCGAATCCGGGACACCCACCTATGAATGGGCCCGAAGGCTGCCATAGTCATGGGGGCAGTTCATCCAGGACGGGCGGGACGCGGACTCGGCACTGACGTGTGGGGCATCGCGTGAGGCGAGGATGGACTCGCCGAGCAGGCCGCCTACGGCAAGAACTGGAGCGAAAAGAGATCCGCATCGCGAAGCACGAAGCGAAGCCGGACGGGTTTCCCCGCGAGGCGGCTCACGCTGTCGGCGCCCTTCCAAACGACGACATGCTCGAGACGGTCGCCGATGATTTCCGGGCAGTCGTTCAAGGTGAAGCCGGGAATGGGCCGGCCCTCCGCTGACTGGACCTCCACCTTCAGGGAGCCGGCCGCGGATGTGGAATAGTTGAGAGCCAAACGCGTCCCGGCGAATTGAAGCAGCCTGGTGATCATTTCTCCTCCGGTATAGGGGCCGTGGACCGAGACCAAACCGTCCGGCCGGATCGCGTATCGCCGGATGTGGCTCGTCGGGTAGCCGGCGTTGTGTTTTATGTAGAACGACAGCTCTTGGAGGCCGGTTTGGACGACCCCCCGCACCGCGTAGTTGGCGCGGGAGGTCCAGTTCCGAAGATCCAGCCCCGGCCGGATGAATGCCTCCATGAACGTCCGGTTCAGTTGAGCGCCGGTCCGGGCCGAGCAGAGAAGAATGTCCGTGCAGTCGTTTGCGTAACCCCATGTCTCGGGTGTGTCAATGGCCTTGGCCTCCGCTGGTGTGATGACGCGCCGGCCGGGAAAGAAGCGCGTGGGGAATCCCACATAGATATGAGGGGCCCGCGGATAGGGGACAATCTGGTTCGTGTAAAGGTGCTCGCGCGGCTTCCCGTCGAGCGTCAGATCCACCGGATCCGACCAATGGATGAAATCGACCGACGTCGTTCTCGCGATCCACCGGACATTGTCGCGAAACACCCGGAAGTAACAGACGTATGTTACTTCGCTTTGGGACCAGAATGCGTTGTTCTGGGAATCGAAGGCGCCCTTGGTGATCACGGGGTCCCTCTGGAGTTCGCGCCAGCGTATGCCGTCCGGTGACACAAGGGCGATGAGCCCGGGATCGCCGGTTCCACCGAGGGCTTTGTAGCGTTCTTCCGGCGGCGTGTCCGGCTTCGTGTCACGAAACGGGGCGAAGTTGTGGCACGCCCTGTGCCGCGCCAGGATCACGTTGTTGTCCTTTGTCCCCTGCACCTCGAAGAGGCCCAGCGTGGGCTTGGTCCAGTGAATTCCGTCCCTGCTTTCCGCAATGCACGTCACTTCCGTGTCGAGGGTATGCTTGGGTACGGGGAGCCCCCGATAATAGAGGCGAAAGCCGTCATCCGTCTCCAGTATGGTCTCGTAGCCGCTGTAAAGGCCTTCCCAGGGCTTGTCGAACTGGAACGAGATCTCACGCACGTGGGGGCAGTTCATCTTGAGGCTCGCGCCGGAAAGCTGATCGATCAGGAACATGTCCACAAAAAGCTCGCGCCGGTAACCGATATCGATCGCGTCGGGGGAGGGCCCGGCCTCGATGGACGCGACACCCAGCGCCGCAAAGACAAACAACGCCAAGGCCAATGACGTACGCATACAGAAACCTCCATACAGGGCGTGATCCCGGATCCGCCTCGCCTCACGCGATGTCATTCACCGCCAGAGAAGATCTGAATCGAGCCATAGAATCCACACCGTATTATTTCACAACATACGGGCCGAAGCCACACTGCCGCCGGGCAATGGGCGGGGTGTCTGGTGGTTGTCAGGTGCGAAAGACAGGAGTCACAGCGCTGGGCCAGCGGAACCCAAGCACGCCTCACGCGATGTTGAACGGTGCTGTGGCGCAAGATCATCGCGTGAGGCGATGAAACTCGAGCATACGCTCTCGCCTCACGCGAAGTGCCGCAAGTCACGGCTGAGCGGGAGCCTTGCCTGGTTCGGGGTGAATCGGGCTCATGGCTGTGGGGGCCTTCGAATTATGTGAGTTCAGTGTTTTTCGGACAGGCGGTCGGCGCTCTTCTTTCGGAGGTCTACGATCTGTTCTTCTTGGCCTTCGCTGAAAGAGCCTATCTGTCGTGGCATGGGTGTCCATCCATACGATGTAGCGCTCAATATCATCCTGGGTGAGGGTGACGCCGGGGTGGGCTTCCGCGTCGGTCAGTTTCTCC
>JAFGTL010000383.1 GCA_016934125.1 Candidatus Hydrogenedentota bacterium | reverse complement strand
TGCCCATGTTTCGGATGCCGCCGCCGACTTCGACGGCCACGCCCGCAGCGGACAGGGCGCGGAGTTGGGCGGCAACGCGGACTTGGCCATCGCGGGCGCCGTCTAGGTCGACCACATGAACCAAGTCAGCGCCCAGATCGCGCCACTGTACAGCCTGGGCCACCGGATCGTCCGAGAAGACGGTTTCCTGGCCGTAGTCTCCCTGAACCAGGTTGACGCACAAGCCCCCGCGGATGTCGACTGCGGGCACGATGCGCATGGCTATGACGCGGCTTGTTGAAGCGTCGCCTTGACCAGCTCGACCAGTTCATCGAACCGGGCGCGGTCCGTGACGGCGATTTCAGCCAACACCTTTCGATTCACGTCGATATTGGCCATCTTCAGGCCCTGGATGAAGCGGCTGTAGCTCAAGCCGGCGGCGCGGGTGGCGGCGTTGATGCGGGCGATCCAGAGCTTGCGGAAATCGCGCTTGCGGACTTTGCGGTCGCGATAGGCATACTGGCCGGCCCGTTCGACGGCCTGCCGGGCCGTCTTCATGAGGCGATGGCGGCTTCCGCGGTATCCGGCTGCGCGCTTGACGTATTTCTTCCTGCGGTCGCGAGAAGCAGGAGCATTGGTTGCTCGTGGCATGGTGAGGTTTCCTTATTCTGTAGCACCGCCGCGGGGCGGGGTGCGGCCCAATCAGCTGTACGGCAACATGCGCCGGACGCGCTGCATGTCGGCGGCGCCGAGAACGAGGGCCTTCCTCAGTTTCCGTTTCCGGTTGGCCGATTTCCCCGTCATCAGGTGCCGGGCAAAGGCCATATGTCTCTTGAATTTCCCGCCCTTCGACTTCCTGAACCGCTTGGCAGCGGACTTGTTCGTCTTGATTTTCGGCATAGTGGACCTCCATCTGGTCTGCGCGTACAAGGGATCCCGTGTGCGGGTTCTCCCTGGACGCGCAGGCTACACAGCAGTATGGGTTCAAAGCCTTGTGCCCGCATGGCAAGGCACAGGGCCGTACTCGCGTATTCAGGGCCGTCTTCGAACGGCCGCGGGTCGACTGGTTAGCGGCTCGGCGACAGGACCATGCTCATGGTGCGGCCCTCGAGGCGGAGCCGGTAGGGATCGTACTCGTCCTGGCACAGATCCTTGGTCGCTTCGACGACGCGGGCCAGAATGGCATGGCCGAACTCTGGGTGCGCCAACTCGCGACCGCGGAACATGATGGTCACCTTGACCTTGTTGCCGCCCTCCAGGAACTCGCGCACGTGATTGGTTTTGTAGTCGAAGTCATGGGTATCGATCTTGGGGCGGTATTTGACCTCCTTGATCGTGATCACGTGCTGGTGCTTGCGCGATTCTTTCTCGCGCTTGCTCTGCTGGTACTTGTACTTCCCGTAGTCCATGATCCGGCATACGGGCGGCACCGCGTTGGGGGCCACCTCAACCAGGTCGTATCCGCGCTCCTCGGCCTCGCGAAGGGCGTCGATCGGGCTCATGATGCCGAGCTGTTCGCCGTCTTCGGCGATCACGCGCACCTGCTTGGCGCGGATTCGCTCATTCACTCTGACCCGCTGGTCTGTCTTGGCGATAAGGCCACCTCCTTTTCGACGCCCACCGGCGCCATCCCCAGGCGCATGCGCCCCCCGAAAAAACCAGCGGCGGAAAGCACCAGCTTTCCGCCGCTAGACGGACACATATCACCTTTTCGTGAACCCAGTCGGCAGGCCTTCGGCCGCCACAGGGTGAGAAGCTGGCGCTTCTTCTTGCACATTCGATCGGGGCAGAGCTTACCATACGGGGGCCACGATGTCAATTTCCCCGCGAGGCGCCCTCACGGGGGGTCCCGCATGTTTCGAGCGTCCGGAGGTAGACGGCGTGGACGCGGGCCTGGTGATCGCGCACGAGGCCGGCGAGGTCGCCGGGGATGGCGAGGCGTGCGGCCAAGTCGGCCTGCTCCTCGGCGGATTCGGGCAGGCAACTGCCGTGGCGGCCGTGCTTCATGCGGATCCGGTTCTCGATCCGGCGCAGGAAGAGGTAGGCGTCGAGGAGGGTGCGCGCGGACTCGGGGTCGAGGGCGCGGATGCGCGCGAGGATATCGAGGGCGCCGGAGAGATCGCTGCGTTTGAGTTCGGGGGAGCCGCTGGCGCAGCGGGCTTGCAGCATGCGAACGGCGAACTCGATTTCGGCGATGCCGCCTTCGCCCTTCTTGAGGTCGAGGGGGCTGGCGGAGGCGACGATCTTGGCGCGGATCGCCTCGATGTTGGCGATGTCTTCGGGCGTGAGGGGCCTGCCGAAGGCGAAGTCGCGGGCGTGCCGGGCCACCTGTTCGGCGAAGGCCTGGGCCGGCGCAGCGGAGGGGGCGGCCCCGACGGCACGGGCCTTGGCCAGGGCGAGGCGCTCCCACGCCTGGGCCTCGTGCCGGTAGTACTCCTCCATGCGCGCGAGGCTCACGGTGAGCACGCCCTTGTTGCCGTCGGGGCGGAGCCGCGCGTCGATGTCGTAGAGGGTGCCGTAGCGGGTGGGCTCCTTGAGGGAGCGGATGGTGTGGGAGGCGATGCCGGTGAAGTACTCGACGGGGGAGACGTCGAGGTTGAAATCGGCCTCGCCGTCGTACACGAACAAGAGGTCGAGGTCGCTGCCGTAACCCAGTTCGGCGCCGCCGAGTTTGCCGAGGCCGATCACGGCGAAGGGGGCATCCGCAACGCCATGGCGTCCGGCCACGGAGCGGTACGCCTTATCGAGCACGCGGGTGAGGCAGACTTCGGCCAGGAGGCTCAACTCACGGCCGATCTGGAACACGTCGACATCGCAGAACAGCTCGCGCATGCCGATACGCAGGGTTTCGCCCGCATGAAGGCGGTAGAGGGCGGCCTCGGGCTCGTAGGCCGCGGAAAGGGCGGTCACCGTCTCCTCGAGCACGTCTCTGGACAGCGGTTGGGCCAAGGCGGCGTGCGAACCGAAGGTGTCGAACAGTCCTGGATCGCGCACGAGGATGTCGGTAAGGAACTCGCTGTTGTTGACGAGTTTGACGAGGTACTCGCTCAGTTCGGGCGTGGTGTGCAGGATCTCGTAGACGGCGCCGGGGGCGCGCAGGTTGGCCAGGATGCGGCTGAGCCTGACGAGGGCGCCGTCGGGATCGGCGCAGCGGGAGAGGGCGGCGATCAGGGCGGGTGCGGCCGCCGCGAACCGCTGGCGGGTGTGGGCGGTATGGGGGCGATCCGGGGCGCCCGAATAGAGGGCGACGAACTCGTCGCGGGCCTTTGCGGCGTGGGCGAATCCGAGTTGGCGCAGCCTGGCCAAGCCCGTCTCGCCGTCGGAGAGGGGGTGGAACAGGTCGTTGAGCCAGCGATGGCCGGAGCCCTCCGCGGCGAGGAAGCGCTCGAGAATGCCGCGGTTCGCGGCGGTACGCTCGTCGTATTCGGCCATGAACGAGGGGCCGGAGGCGTAGCCGAAGCGGCGGGCGAACTCGTGCATAGCAGCGGGCGCGGTGGGGAGGGCGTGGCGCTGCTGGCTGCCTT
>JAFGTL010000382.1 GCA_016934125.1 Candidatus Hydrogenedentota bacterium | reverse complement strand
GGGTGGCGGATAGCTGTTGTAACCTTCGGCTTTCAGCCGCGAGGTGAATTCCGTAACCATGACGGGCTTGCCGGTGAGTTCGTGAAAGGCGCGCAGGCTCTCATCGAGAGGGACGATGTCGACGGTTGACTTCCCCCGCCAGGCGTGCTTGATGTAGAGCTTGCCGAGCAACAGCGGCCGGTAGTAGTTGGTGGACACAACATCGCAGTATTCGCCGCAGGCCTCGACCACCACCTCGGGCACGTTATAGGGGATGAACCGGCACCCCAACACGAGGGCGCCCGGATCCTTCTCGCGAATCGCCTCCGACGTCACCTTGAAGTACTGCCTCGCCACGAGCCGCGTGAACGCCTCGCGATCGGCCTTCGCCTTCTTCTTGCTGCGGGGCTTCAGCGCCGTGGTGGCGGCAAGGACATCCCAACCCGCCACGGCCGGCTTCCACACTTCGTTGAACGCCTCCACGGTGCCGTAGCGCTCCTCCATGAAGGCGACAAGTTGCCCCTTGCCCGCCGCGTCCGCCGGGAGCGCGACGTAACCGTAGAACAGCTCGGGCGTCTTGCGGTGATCGGGCGCCCACGGCAACTCGTTGTCGATGAAATACCCCAGCACCTTGGGATCGCCGGCATACTTGTCAATCCCGGCGGCCTTCTCCTCCACATAGGCGAGGAAGGCATCGCTGAAGAAATCGGGCACCACGCCCTCATCCTTCCACCAAGGGCTCCAGAAGCTCTGGCTCAGGTGGAGAATCGGGGCGTAAGGCAGGTGCGTCTTCGTGTCTATGGTGGAAGACCACGCGCCAACGGTGTTAAATCCCCACTGCTCGAGGCGGGCCGACGTGGCTTCCGCCCACTTCTCCTCCGTGCCGTATCTGGCCGTCACCGCCTCGTTGTACGGGTTGCGATCGGTGCCCTTGGCGTGGTTCCCGTTCCAGGTGACGTGATTCACGCCGAAGGAGAGGAACCGGCCCCCTTCCGGTGTGACAAACCACCATCGAGCCCCCTCCCGCTCGACGCGGAACCGCGCGCCGGGCTCGAAGGCGTTCGTGGTGAGCCCACCGAACGCGTCGCGCGGGCCCAGATCGGGCGGCGGGCCGGGCTTCGCTCCGGCGCACGACGCCAACGCGCAGATGAGAGGCAGACACACACCGGGGACGAGCAAGGAACGATACGACACGGTTCTCTCCCTTCGGGCGGCGCTCTGCCCTGTAGCCGATTGCCGCCCCTGTGGCGAAGGCCCCCGCACCCTGGAGGCACACACCGGCGCGTGTCAAGGCCCCGCTAATCCGTCATACGCGGCCCGTACTCGCAGGCGCCCTCCCGGGGGAGCCGAACCGCCCAGATGTTCCGGAACCAAACCACGTTGCCGTGATCTTGCAGCCGGAGATGGCCGGGCTTCTGCACGTCGGTGTCCGACGGCGCGCCCGTGACGCCCGGCAACTCGACGTTGTTGTGGATCACCACGCCGTTGTGAAGCACGGTGACGCGGGCGCGCTCTTTCACGACCGCCCCTTCGCAACGCGGCGCACGAAACACGACATCGTACGTCTGCCACGCGAGGGCCGGCCTGCAGGCGTTGGACAGAGGCGCGTACTGGTTGTAGACGCCGCCGCAATCCCCCAGCCCGGGGATATCCCAGCCGGAACTGTCGAGCACCTGGATTTCATAGCGCCCCTGGAGGAACACGCCGCTGTTGGACTTGTGCTGGCCGGTGGCCTCGGGCATATCGGACAACTTGAACTCGATATGGAGGAAGTGGTCGCCGAACAGTTCCTTCGTGCAGATATCGCCCGTCTTGGGCACGACGCGCATGGCGCCGTCTTCGACGATCCATTCCGGCGCGGCGCCGTCCATCTTCGTCCACGTGTCGAGAGAAACGCCGTCGAACAGCGCCACGGCGCCGTCCGGCGCGGGCGCGTTGAGGGTATCGAAGAGCATGATGCCTCCTTCTGTGTGCAGGGCCTGTGGGCCGCCCGCATCGCTTCGGTTCTTGCAGGATTTCGAGCATAGCCGGTTGCGGCGGCGGATGCAACGGGCCGGCCATTCCGCCTATTCGCCGCGGTGGACAACCTCGACGGGCACGGCCGCCGCCCCGGCCTCCACTTCGACGTCTGCGGGCACCGTGAGGCGGTATGGCTTGCCCTTCTCGTAGCGGGCCTCGATAGGGCCGGCCACCGTTGGGAACCGGAGCGAAACCCAGTCGAGCCCAGCCGGGAGTTGCGGATCCACCGCCACAGAACGCCACCCCGGCTCAGCAGGCCGCAGGCCAAGCATGTAGCGGATGATGAGGTAGACGGGCGTCGCGCCCGCGGGATGACACCAACTCGTGTTCCACTTGAGATCGGGCGCCCAGGCCTCCATCGTAGTGGTAGCGCCCGAAGCCAGCATCTGATACCACGAGTTCGTATCGCGCGAGGCGATCATGAGATCGTAGGCCAGTTCGTGTTCGCGCGCCTTGTAGCATCCCTCAACGAAATAGGGCGCGCCGTAGATCCCGCAGTCGAGGCGGCGCGTGCGCACGAGATCCACGACGGCCGGCAGGTTCGCCTCGGGAACGAGGCCGAAACACAGGGCATATCCGCTGGCGTGGAGCGAGCAATGGGCCGAGGCGGGGCCATCGCGGAACACCCCGGTGTCCCCGTCGAGCAGGCGCTCGACGAACGCGGTGCGCACCCGTTCGGCACGGGCGTCGTAGGCGTCGCCGGGGCGGCCCGCCGCGCGCATAAGGCTGGCCGCGGCCCGCAACGCGCGGTAGTAGAAGGCGTTCACGACGGCATTCTCGTCATCCTTGGTGGCGTCGTAGTCGTAGCCGCCGCGCAGGTTTTCGGGCCAGTCCACGAGCACCCATTTCCGCTTGTTCATGCCGGTAAGGAGCCCGTTTTCGCCCTCCATGGCCGCAAACCAGCCGAACAGCTTGTCGAGGGCGCCCGCCTCCACCATTTCGACAACGAGGGCGGCATCGCCCGTCATTTCGTGGTAGTAGGCGAGCATGACGGGCCAGAGGAGCGACCATTCGGCCAGTTCCTGACGGAATCCGCCCGGCGCGACGCACAGCAGGCCATCGTCGAACCGTTGCGAAAGCTGAAAATCGCGGATGGCCTTGCGCGTCAACGACGGATCGCCCGTGAGATACAGTTGAGAGAGCACCGTCATGTACGTATCGCCCGTATATTGCCCCTTTTCGCGCGACGGGCAGTCGGTGGCCACGCCCTGGCATCCAAGCCGGATGCCCTCCACGCACATGCGCCAGATCCCGTTGAGTTGCTCATCCGACGAGTCCAGTTCGATGGCGGCCAGATCGAGCGGGTAATGGCGTACGTCCACCCACACCTGCGGCGCTGCGGGCGCATCGAGGATCTCGACGTAGCGGAAGGCACGGTAGTCGTAGAACTCGATGACGTCGTCCTCGCCGGACAGCCTCACGCGATCCTCGTAGTCGCAGTTGCACCGCATCTCGTGGCGCACCGTGTCGGGCGCGCTCAGTTCTTCGCCATGCCACACCGTCATGACATGGCCCGCCTCCCCCTTGACGGTGATGCGCGTGTGGCCCACGAGTTCCTGGCCGAAGTCGTAGAAGAAGCGGCCCGGGCCCTTCTGTTTCACGACGGCCGGCTCGGCCCGCCAGTGTTCGAGGGGATGCGTAGCCGACGCGATGAACGTGTGATCCTGCCGGCCGACAAGCGGCTTGTCCCAGGCCGTGTCGTCGAAGCCCGCCAGCCGCCAGCCCCGCGGCTCGGCGCGCATGTCGATGTTCTCGTTGAACTGGGTAGCGTAGCCGAACATGCGGCTGTGGGGGATCGCGGCGGACTCGATGCACGCCCAGGACGCGTCCGTGCCCACCGTCATCCGCGAGTCCGGGAACTCAACATCGAGGGCGAGCATGAAGCCCGCCCGGTTATCGGCGCTGTTGAACGCGCGCGTGGCCACGCCGTGGTAATAGGTGTGCGCCGCGAGGCAATTGCTCCCCTTCGTGAGCAGGCCCGTCACGTCGATTGTGGAATAGGGATGGGCAAACGGATAGGCGGGTTCCGGGCCATCGAGGGCGAAAACGCCGTTGAGATACAACTTGTAGGTGTCGTCGCCCGTGACGCGCACAACCGCCCTCACGGGTGTGTCGGGCAGCACAATCTCTTTGCGGAAGTAGACGTGCACATTACGCAGCGGCGTGGCCTTCTCCTTGGATCCGTGGCGCTCGAATACGCCGAGCGGCTCGTGGCCATCGAATACCGGATGCCGGAGCCATTCCGCATCGCCAAACGGCTCGGCCGCGGCGGCCGTCACGCCCATCACCGGGCCCATCAGACAAACGAACAGGCACTTCACTCGAAGATCTCCCGCGCCTGCATGGCGCGTCTGCGGCTATCGCGAGGCCGGGGCGGGCCCACCAATGCCCGCCGAAGCCCGCGTGTCACTCTGCGGGCGCGATCTCGACGGCGTTCATACGCGTCAGGCGCGGGCCGTGGGGCGCGTCGTTGGAGCGGAACGTGAGTTTCCCGTCCGTCACCGCCACCCGCTTCGTGATCCGCTCAAACTCGCCGGCAGGCTGCTCCATGCCTTCGCAGAATGCGACATCCTCCACCCAGAGCGTGTTGGCCTCCGAGGGATACTCTGCATCGCCGATACACACCGTCACATCGTACGCGCCGTTCTCGACAGCGATCTCCCACACCACGCCTGCCGTGAAATGAACCAGCGTGTCGAGCACCGTGTCGGCCTGCTTGCCCCGTTCGCGGGCGGCCTCCGTGTTGTCCGCGCTCCATCCATACGCGTATCCGCCATCCCGCACGTCGAAGGCCTCGCCAGAATCGATGAGATAGCCCTCGGGCCGCGGGGAAGACGCAAGTTGGAAGTTCACGCGGCATTCCGTGGCCCGCTTGGCCTCGATCCGCTCGAAGCGGCAGACTGCCACGTCGCTCAACGTAGGCGGACTCCCCGGCACGAGGACGCGGGCCGACACTGTCGCGTCATCCTGGATCGTGATGGGGCCGGTGTAGCGCAGGGAGTCTTCGCCGGGCTCCGAGCCGTCGAGGCTGTACACGATCACGGCATCGCCCCCGGGGCCCAGCAGTTCGACGCTGGT
>JAFGTL010000381.1 GCA_016934125.1 Candidatus Hydrogenedentota bacterium | reverse complement strand
CGGCGGAGTTCCCGGCACCCCGCTCCGCCGAGCCAGGGATTCACCGTACAGGCCGGGATGAAGCGCCCCTGCGCGTGCCGGGCCATCTCGAGGATGCGCGTGTTGCCCGCCGTGTTGTTCACGGCGATCTCGCGATCCTCCGGCGCCACGACCGCGCGGCCGATGCCCGCCTCGTCCATCCACCGGATCAACTCGGCCGGCGTCAGCCGGGTGTCGCGTTCGGTGCCCGGCGTGCAGTACGCGTCAATGACTTCATTCATGCGGAGAGGGCTCCTCATCGAGCCGGATTCGGACGGTGACTCGGCCGACGCAGTCCGAAAGATCCACCACATCGCCCGGATCGACGGCACGGGGCGATCCGTCGACGCTCGCCGAGGCCGCCCGCCAGCCCTCCGGCACGCGCGCCCGGAGAAGCGTCTTCCCGGGCCGGTGGGGCGGCAGAGCGAGCCGCACAACCACCTCGCCTTTGCTGAGCTTCGACTCGGCCCTGAGCGACAGCGGGCCGAATGCCGTCGGCGCGTCTTCGAACTTGATAACCGCGCCGTCGCGCAGCCAGCCGCGCGGGATAGCGTACAACAGCCGGAGCGTATCCGGCCGGCCGTCGTCGTCCATGTCCCAGTCCTGCACCAGCAGGTGGCGCAGCGTCCACAGGAAGAAGGCATTGCCCGCCGTACAGGGCGGCAGATACATCGGGCGGCCGTAGGCGTCGAGGGCGTCGAAACTTGTGCCCTCGCCGCCGACGAACGTGTCGCGGGTGAAGCCCTGGGCCAGTTTGCCGTAGAACGAGACCACGGCGCGATCGGCGTCGTCCTGTTTGAGCAGGTGGAGGGTGTAGCCCGTCGTGTAGTTGTCGTCGAGGCCCCGTTCGTTGGCGAACACCTTCGAGTGCTGATCGAACCGCAACATGCCCATGGACACGCCGCCGCGCCGGTGCAGCGTATCGAGCACCCAGGCGGCCTTCTCCGGCTGGATGTCGAAGACGCCCGAATCGAGCACGGCGTTGGACACCAGGCACCAGTAGCTGCCCAGGCAGGTGGCGGTGAGCGCCTCGTAGGGCGTCTCGACGTCGCTGAGCAGCGTATTGGGAATGAAGGGGGGATCGAAGTCGCGGTAGACGCTCTTGTCCGCCGCGTCAAGAATGGCCTGGCGATATTGCCGCACCCGTTCCTCGGCCTGCGGATCGGGCTCGCCGATCTCGCGCAACACGGCCAGCACATCGCGCACGCCCCGCCAGCAGGTGGCGTTCGTCTTCAGGTTCCACACCGGCTCGTGGATATCCGACGCATAGAAGTCCTTGGGCATGAGGCCGGTATCGGGATCCAGATCGTCGATCATCAGCCGGATCAGCGGTTCCCAGCGCGGCCGGTTCTCCCGCATGAACGCGGCGTCCCGGGTGAGCCAGTAGTACTGGGCCAAGGCGCGCAGCTTCCATCCCGTCACCGCGTACTTGTGTTCCGGGATGGAATGATCCAGGAGTGAGAGAAGCATGGGGCGCGACTCGCCAACGAACCCGAACAGCATGAACGCGCCGACGGTGCGGCTGCCTTCGGTAATGTATTCGTGCAGATAGGCGTTGCCGGCGCTGTAGTTCACCGTATTGCCCGAAACCACCGTGAGATTCGCCGCCAGAACCGCTCGCCAGGCATTGCTCACGACGGGTTCCGGCACGCTCAGCGCCGCGCCCCGGCCCAGGAGTTCGCGCCATGCGGTGGCACATTGCCGGCGCTGATTTCGGTAGGTGCGGCCGGAGACAAGCGGCACCCTGGCGCCCGCGGGCGCCGGTGCCGTAAGCACGGCAAGCACCGAGTCCCTGCCGGGCGTTATCGCCGCAGTCAACGTCTGTTTCGCGGGATCCCAGTGCCAGTTCGGGCCAACCCAGACGAACGCCCGCTCACGAGCGTCACACAACCGGCCGCCCTTCAGCCGGAGCGGCTCGTCTGCCTCCACCCGCGCCGAAACGTCGCCTTCCGGCCCGGCCTCGAGCGTGAAGCGCACGAAGACCACCCCGTAATCCGCCATGGCGGGATCGACGCTCGCGAAGGCCTCCTGCCGGTAGACGGCCTCCCCTTCGCGGTAGCGCATTTCGACGATGGGCAGGTGCCCTTCCGCCAACCGCGGGCCCTCAAGCCGGGCCAGATCCTCGCCGAACGAAGCCGCTCCTGCGCCCACGCGGAAACCGACAGGCACCCCGGCGTCGTTCCACGGGCTCCCGCCGCCCTTGGCATTGAGCGCGCTGCCGTTGCTCACCAAGCGCGCCTTGCATGCGTTGCGCGGCGCCGCCAACACGATCGGGTAGTGGCGGAAGGCCGCGTTGACGTAGCGCAACGGGGGCATCGCGTCCGCGAAGAACTCGTAACTCGGGCCGCCCGGCTGGCGCAACGCGGCTTCGCCTAGAATGTCGGTGTTCGCCTCGATAACCTCGTCGATGGTTGGGAAGGCCGGCGCGCCCTCAGTGCCATCGGGGCCGGCGGCTCCGGCGAGCACCGCCGCAGCCAGCACCACGACGCCAGGGATCAGGACGTTGATCATCTGTTGGGCCTCCTTGACCGCTCATCACGCCGGGCCGGCGCGATCCTCTTGGGCCGGCTGCCGGAACTCGACGGGCACCAGAATCCGCTCCCGGGCAAGCGGCCTGCCTTCAACCAAATCGCTCAGCATCCTGCCGATCTTCGCGGCGATGTCTTCGACGGGGAGCTTGGGCTGCACGTGGGGATACGGGGACTGCCTCACCCGGAATGTGGCGTGATCCCAGAAGACAACCTCGACCACCTGGGGCACGGCCAGGCCCATGCCGGAAACGGACGCGGCAACCGCATGGGCGAGGCGTTCGGACACGAGGATGAAGGCGGTCGGCCGATCGGGCAGCCGGGCCAGTTCGTCGGCCAACTCGGCCACCACGTCGATGTCGGGCGGAATGATGCGATGAACCAGCGCATTATGCGGCAACCGCCCGGCCGTCAACGCCTGGCTCACCCCGTCGAAGAAATCGTTCGCGCCCGGCGCGCCCGTGGCCACCGTGAACAGCGCGATCCGCCGGTGCCCGCGGCCCAGCAGGTATTCCGTTAGCAGCCGGCCCGCGGCTTCCCGATCCAGATCCACCCACGGCGTCGAACGGCCGCCGCCGTAAAAGGATCCGAAGGCCACCAGCGGCAGGCCCGAGTCGACGAGGCGGCAGTTCACCTCGCGGGGACAACCGATCGACACGATGCCGTCGACGTGCCCGGTGGCCTTGAACGCGGCGATCAACCGGCCAACGTATTCCACCCCGCCCTTCTCGGACACGAAGTTGAACTGGACGTTTGCGCCCGGCACTTCCCGCCGTAACCCCTTGATCATCAAGTCGAACGGGAAGTCGGACAACTCCCTCGAGTTCTCCGACTGGAGCACGCAGAACGTGCGCACTTCGGCGCCGCCTGCCACCGGGGCCGCCGGCCCGACAAAGGTGCCCGACCTGCGCCGGCGAACCAGAACCCGCCGGTCGGACAACAGCCGGAGCGCCCGATCCATGACGCCTTTGCCGACACCGAACAAGTGCCGCGCTTCTTCGCAGGTCAGGTAGCGATCGCCGGGCATCGTGCGACGCAGACGGATGTCCTCGACGATCTTCTCTGCAAGGGCACGAACCGCCGGGGAGGCCGTGGTTTTGTGATTATTTGCCATATCCCGCATCGAATACCCGCATGAAACCAACCAAGGCCGAGCGTTTGATAGATTATAACCCCTTCACAACAAAGAATGTCAATGGGATTTCGCCCGGATGGAGTAATAGTGAGATTAATCGCCCGGTGCGAGGGTTCTGTGCCTCTGCGGGGGGCTTGGCCTGGGCGCCCCGGGGATCGGCTCCGCCCGGCTACTGGGATGTCGCGATGGGGCGCGTCGTGCCGTTGGGCAACGCCTCGTTGATGTAGGTGCCGTTGTGGAGCAAGGCGTGATCGGCCGTGCCGTCGGGTTTGAAATGCACCGCGAACACGTCCGCGTCCGTATCGAGCACCTCGACGCCCCACTTGGGCTTGTCGGGCGCGGTGCGGAACGCGACGAGGTGGACGCCGGTGGAATCCTTGATCCGCACGGCCCGGCCCGCGTCGCAGAGCACCGGCTCGACCACGGGCAGGGCGTTCTCGGCCCCTTTGCGATAGGGCATGAGCACCGTAACAAGCCGGATGGCGGTGACTTGGCCCGGCGTCGACGCGACGAAATGGTACTGATCGTCGCCGCCGCGTTCGGGTGGATACTCGAACTCGCTTGTCTGGCTGAAGGCCAGGTTCTCGCCGTAGAACAGCCGGACGGCCATGCGCGCGTCGCCCTGGGCCACGGTGAGCCGCTGGAAATCCTCGTCGAGCGTCATCTCGGACAAGGCGTGCAGCCGCCACTCGAGGGTGTGGGGTTCCGGCGCGGCCACGTCGTCGAACAGGATGAACACGCCCGGCCGGAGGTGGACGACCTTGCGCACGCACCGGCTCAACCGGCCTTGATAGGCGGCCGACGCATCCGCCTCGACGTAGTCGTAGGCGTTGCCGGGCAGGAACGCCACGATCCGGCCCTTGGACTTCGCGTCCCGCACCACCTGGCCGATGCCGCCGTCGAAGGTGATCGTGTTCGACGATTTCGACTCCCATTGCCAGTTCCGGTGGTGGTCGGAGCCGTACCACGGGTAGTAGCCCGACACAATGGCGAGGGCTTCGCCGAAGGCCTCGATGGTGAAGGCGTTCTGATCGGCGTGGGCGTGGCTGATGGCGCCGAAGGGATCGCTGTGG
>JAFGTL010000380.1 GCA_016934125.1 Candidatus Hydrogenedentota bacterium | reverse complement strand
CTGCGCCGAAGGCGGCGCGCGAGGCATCCGGGCGCTGCCGCTGCGGGGCTACTTCACCTTCAACCGGTTCGGTTCGGGCCCCTTCGGCATGTTCCGGAAGCTGGTGGCCGCCTACGTCAACAACCTGCCCGGCCTGCTCCGGCCGACGTGCTTCAACCCCTTTGTCGTCGCCGAAATCCGGAAATAGCCGCCGCGTCTATGCGTCCGCCTCTTCATCGCGCGCGACGTAACGATCCCAGCGCCGGGCCACGCGGGTTTCGAGTTCCTCGATGGTGGCGGCATCGAGATCGCGGAACCGCCCCTGGCATTCGAGATAGGTGGTAAGCGGCTTGAGCTCGTCGAAATCGGCGATTTCCTTGCTCAGCCCCGTCAGGCGGAACGCGCCGTCTTCGATTTCGTACAGGACGACGGCGCCCGTCTCGACGGAGATGCGGCCGACGTTGACGGTGTCCTTCGTGTGGAACAGCCAGCCCGGCGGGCACGGGGCGTAGACGTGGATGTAGCGCGTCCCGCGCATGTCGCGCGCCTTGCGCACCTTGTCGTAGAGATCGTCGGGAAACGCGGGCGACGCGGTGGCGATGTAGGCGAGGTGGTGGGCCTCCATGATGCCCGCCATGTCCTTCTTGTGTTCCCGCTTGCCGCCCACGGGCGTGGTGGTGGTCTTGACGCCCTTCGGCGTGGCGCTCGAGCGCTGCACGCCCGTGTTCATATAGGCCTCGTTGTCGTAGCAGATGTACAGGAGATCCGTGTTGCGCTCCGCCGCGCCGCTCAAGGCCTGGATGCCGATATCCACCGTGCCGCCGTCGCCCGCCATGGCGACGACGGTGACGTCTTTGCGGCCGAGGGCCTTCAGTCCCGCCACGACGCCCGACGCGGTGGCGGCCGTGCTCGGGAACGTCACGTTCAGCCACGGCATCCGCACCGAGGACACCGGATACATCCCGCCCAGCACCGTCAGGCAACTCGCCGGCACGCACATGATCGCCCTGCCGTCCAGCGCCTTGAGGATATAGCGGTAGGCCAGCGCCAGCCCGCAGCCTGCGCACGCCCGGTTGCCGGGCAGCATGTATTCCTCGCCGGGGAGGTCAATCAGGTTCGTCACGGTTGCTCCTCGAATCCATCGCGCGTCCCGCGCTCAAATCCGGCAGTTGATCCATTCCGTCGGGGCCACGGCGCCCTTGGCCGCGTCGCGCCGCACGGCCTCGGCCAGTTCCGCGGCCCTCACGTCGCGCCCGCCGAGCCCGGCGATGTAGCCGTGCACGGCCGGGTGCGAGCCGCTACCGTACAGCGCCGCCTTCACGTCGCCGCAGATCGGCCCTTCGTTGCCGTAGCTCAGGCTCTTGTCGAACACGAGCACCCGGGCCGCGGGCGCCGTCGCCTCGATGAGTTCCTGCTTCGGGAAGGGGCGGTAGGCGCGCACGCCGATCACGCCCGCCTTGCAGCCGTCCGCGCGCAGCGCGTCCACGGCCACCGACGCCTCGCTGGCCAGGCTGCCCGCCGCCACCAGCAGTACCTCGGCGTCCTCGCTGCGGTATGTCCACAACATCCCGCCGCACGAGCGGCCGAACGCCGCCGCGTACTCCTCGTCCACGGCGATGATCGTGTCGCGGGCCTGTTCGAGGGCCTCTTCGAGGAGGTAGCGCAGTTCCATGTAGCCGTGGCAGAGCACGCCCTTCTCGTTCTCGCGCGGATCGGCGAGTGTGACTTGATTCAGGTTCCGCGGATCGGCCGGATCCAGGATCGTGTGGGGCGTGTAGGGCGGCAGGAACGTGTCGACGGCCTCCTGCGACGGCACGTCCACCGGCATGACGGTGTGCGACAGGAGGTAGCCGTCGTAACACACCATCACCGGAACGGACACGGTTTGCGCGATCTTGAAGGCCTGCACGGCCGTGTCGAAGATCTCCTGGTTGTTCCGCGCGAAGATCTGGATCCAGCCCGCGTCCCGCTGCGACATCGAATCCTGCTGATCGTTCAACACGCTCCACGGCGCCGCCATGGCCCGGTTTACGCACCCGAGCACGATGGGGAGCCGCGCGCCGGCCGCCCAGTGAAGGGGCTCGCACATGTAGGCGAGCCCGTTGGCGCTCGTGGCCGTGAAGGCGCGCGCCCCGACGCTGGACGCACCGATGCACACCGACAGGGCGCTGTGTTCGCTCTCGACGTTCACGTATTCAGCGTCGAGTTCGCCCGCGGCCACGTATTCGGACAGCGTCTCGGTAACCTGCGACTGGGGCGTGATGGGATAGGCCGCAACCACCTGGACGCGGCACCGCTTCGCGGCGAGCGCCATGGCCTGGTTGCCGGTGATGATCTGGACTTCGGTGTCTGCTGCAGCGGCCATCCTACTCGCCATCCTCGCATTCCACCTCGGGCACCATCGTGATGGCCTTCGAGGGGCAGCCTTCGGCGCAGATCCCACACCCCTTGCAGTAGGTGAGATCGATCTCGATGGGCACGGCCTTCTCGATCGCCGCCTCGGGGCAGTAGCACCAGCACCGGAGGCACACCAGGCTGTCCGCGGCGGCCGCGGTGCATTTCGTGTGGTCGACCACCGGCCGCATGGTGCGCCACCGGCCCGTCTCGCCCGCCTCGCCCTTCGCCGGCGCGGCCATAGCCGACAGGTGTCCGCAGTCTCTGGTGCCCATACGCTGACTCCTATGCGCGCTCCGTCCCGTCGCCGGGGCGTGATTACAGCCGCGTTCGCTCGAAGGCGGCCCGTGCCGCCTCGATGTTGCGCGTTGCGATGGCCTCGGGGAACTTGTCCCGAAGCGTCTCCTCGATGTGGGTTAACTCGACAAGGCCGGTGGCCCGCGCCACGGCGCCGAGCATGGCCGTGTTCACCATGATGGCCCCGGCCACCACCAGCCCGCACTCGGCCGCCACCGCCGTCGCATCGGCCGTGGCCACCGAAAACCGGCCGTCGGCCGCGATCGCGCCCGGCTCACAGGGGCTGTTTACGACAAGCCAGCCGCCGTCCTCGAGCCCGTCCGTGGCGTCGGCGCAGTCGAGCAGCGTTTCGTCCAACACGATGACGACATCGGGCCGCTCCACCCGGCAGAACGTGCGTAGCGGCTCCGGCGACAGCCGCGTCGACGCTGTCACCGGGGCGCCCCGGCGCTCTGCGCCGAACGAGGGCTGCGACGTGACGCCGCGGAATCCGGCCCGGTAGGCGGCCTCCGCGAGGTATTTGGCGGACGTAATGGCGCCTTGGCCCCCGCGGCCATGCCACCGGATCTCGCAGATCCCGCCGGGGGAGGTGGAAGAAAAGTAACTCATATCGCAGATTCCCGAGGACAGGCGCACCCGAACCGTTCGCGCTTCCGGTGGAATGCCGTTCCCGCAGGAAAGACTGGGCCGGCTCAGGCACGAATGCGCCCGGCGCGTGGGTTGCGTCGCTATCGGCCTGCAGGCGCGCAGGCCCGCAAACCGCGTCATGAATTCCAACGGCGGCGATTCTACCACAGGCGCATCCCGACATCCAGTCGCGCCGCGCGCCGGCGGCAGTGTCCTGATTCTGGCGCCGACTCAGGCACAACCCCAGCACGTCTGGTAGCGGAGGGCGGCGCGTCCGAAGTCGCTGGCGGTGTGCGACTTCCGCTCGGCCACACAACCACCCAATGGGTGAGCGTTGCACAAGCATAAATCGCAAGGCCGAGCTCGCCTCACGCGCCGCCCCCCCAAGTTACGAGACGATTTGGGCCCAACGTGAGGCCTTGCGGGCGCCCTGTATGTGTGGTATCGTATATCTGAATGGAGAATCATCAATGTCAGCCAATGAGCTTTCGGTAGAGACAGAGTACTTTGAGGAGATCCGACAGGAGCTCCTAAAGACGGCCCCCGGGAAATATGCTGTGATTAAGGGGCGTGAGTGTCTTGGCACATTTGACTCGGCAGAGAACGCGTATGAAGAGGCTGCGCAGCAGTTTGGGGATAAGCCGTTTCTAATCGCTCATATTCTACCAGAGGATCTGATCCAGGAGTTTCCGGCATACTGCCTGGGGTTGATAAATGCCCGTCTTTGAGCACCAATACAGGGGCGATGCGAATGGGCCTGATGGGCAGAAGATGCGGCTACCGAATCATGCTGCCCTCCAGAGAACCGGGCCAATCCTGCAAGTTGTGATTTCGCCCACAAGACAGCATTTAGATTCCTTGGCGGAAAACAACAAGGCGATTCCACAGCCTGTTTCGGGGTTTGCGCTCATTGATACGGGGGCAACAAGCACGGCTGTAGACGAATCGGTGTGCCGCGAACTCAACATATCACCAACGGGCGCCGCAAGGACAGCCCATGCGGGCGGATCTGAGATCCGGCAGTGTTATCCGATACAGGTTTCATTTCCCGGCTCTGGCCTTCCATCAACAGTGATCCCGACGGCAATGTCGGTTAACCTTCAGTTTGGCAAGAAGCCATATGTCTTGCTTCTGGGGCGGGATCTACTGTCTCGGCTTAGGCTCGTCTACAATGGCCCGATGGGGCGCATAGAAGTCGCGTTCTAGGGGGCCGCCATTCCTTCCTTTATGATCGGCCTCGATTGGCGCGCGGGCCAGGGTTGAGGGGTGGGCCTCACTAGCGGGACAGCCAGACGAGAAACCAGACGCCAAGCAGCGCGAGTAAAAACACCGCCGCCCACATGATATTGCTGTTGATGCGCCGCAGTTGCCTCAGTATCTCGCGCCGAACGTCCTCGGGCTCTTTGGGCTCCTTCATGGAGCCATTGTACGGCCTACCGCCTGCCCGGATTCAAATCGGGACACTACCCGTGTTGTGCCCGCGCACCGGCCTCGGCGCCCGGCCTAATCCGCGACGAGGGCCGATTCGACGACGTCCATCTCGTACCACGGCGTCGGGCATACGCCGAGGTCGAACTCGACGCTGGCGCCGTTCACCCGGATGGGCATCGCCGGCATGCGCGTGCCGTTTTCGGCGAGGGGATAGAGCCGAACCCCGCCGGGCCGGGAGAGGCCCCTGAGCGTGACGGTGGCCGCGACGGCGTCGAGATCCATGGGGGGCACGCCGGGCGTCCACGTGAGCCACCCGTCCGCGTAGGCGAGTTCCTCGCCCTGGGCCGTCTGGCCGGCCACGGCCACGATCAGCGCACTGCGGCAACTCGCGATCGGTTCGCCGTCCAGACTCACCAGGCCCACCGACGCCGAGGACGCGCCGTCCACGTCGAGATTGTCCAGGAGCCCGGTGCGTCCCTCGATGTGGCCGACGATGGCCTGGAACCGGGGCGAGTTCACGGCCACGTGTTCGTCGCCCTCGACGTGGACATCCCAGACGAGTTCGCCGGTGGTGGAGGTGTAGACGCCCGTGTCCGCGGCCTGGAGCAACTCGAGCGGGCCCGAATCGGCGCCGCCGGCACTGAGATCGCGTTGCATGGGCACCACGTAAGGCGCCCAGAGCGGCACCGCCTTCCCCCACCAGAAGAACGAATCGTAGAGCGGGATCTTGGAGAGGAGATCGCCGAACACGTCGGCGTCGCTGTAATGGATCGAGATCCGTTCCGGGGCCGCGGCCACGTCGGCGCGGAGAAAGGCGAGCGCCGCCATGGTGGTGAGCACCTGGTGCCCGGGGTTGTTGGCGATCTGCCAGACGGACTCGAGCGGGCCCGGGACGTACTCGGCGTCGTTCTGTGCGAAGGCGTAGGAATACATGGCGTCCCAGTCGTGGAAACCGGCATAGGCGGAGACGAGCAGGGGCAGTTCGTAGGCATAGGGTTGGAACGCGGGCGCGAGCCATTCGCTCACCGTCATGGGTTTCCCTTCGATGCGCGACATGGAGTAGGCCATGATGGGGCCCGCGTTGAAGATCTGGCCGGGCCCGGTGCGGTACGTCGGATCGGCCACCCACGAGTTCAGCGCGGCCTGGAACCGCGTGGTGGGCGAATAGACATTGCCTTCGTAAAAGGGATGGTCCCAGTAGCCGTGCGAATCCGTGTAGTCGGCTTGGCTCTGGGCGAGCAGGCCCGGCATGCCCACGTAGATCTGCGAGCCGAGCACGGGCACGCACACCCCGAGATCTTCATGGAGGAAACGCGTCATTTCCGCGAAGAAGTCTGATTCGAGCCCTTGGTAGTAGCGCACGAGATCGCCGAGCCGCTGCGCCGTGAACACGAACGCCTCATACACGGTGAGCCGCGCCACGGTGCCGGTGGCCGGATCCTCGCCTGCAAGCAGGCCGTATCCGCTGCCGGCCCAGGCCGACTCGAGGGCGGCCCGGCTGCCGTATTTGGCGAGCAGCCAGGCGTTGAAGTCTGCGTTGAGGTAGTCGATGTAGTACTGGGGCAACGCCTCGGGATCGCGCGGCGCGGGCACGTTGAGTCCGCCCAGGAACCACGCGTTCCACAGGAAGTTCTCGTTGGTGATCTCGATCAGGGCCACCGCCGGATCGTCAACGTATGAAAGGCCCGTGTAGGGGTTCACATGGGTGAGCAGGTTGGTTGCATGTTCCTTCTCGAGGGCGATGACGTCTGGGTGGAACAGGGTGATGAGCTTGCCTCCGGCGGGCGATTCGTCTCCGGCCGGGATCCCGTCGGCATCGGTGAAGGTGCGGGACACGTGGAGGTTGAGGTTGCAGTACAGCCCGCGCACCTTCAACTGGTTGATGAAGTAGTCCATCCGATCGAGCACCTCGGCGTTGAAATGGCGCGTATCGGGCTGCCCCTTGAACAGCGCCTGCGTGCTGTCGATGTGATGGAAGCGAATCAGGTTGTAGCCGAGCTTGGCGAGCCGGGCCGCCACCAGGGGCGCGGTGGCGTGATCGGGCCATGCCCCCTCGAAGGTCACGCTCGTTCCCCAGCCCCGGAAGCGGTGTCCGTCCTCGAATTCGAACCGGCCGTCCACGACGCGGCAGAATCCGTGGCTGCCGGCCGGCGCCTCGAGGACGCGCATGCCCACGTGCGTGGCGTTCGGCAAGGCATCTAGCGTCGGAATGGTGAAGGGAAAGGATGTCCGGCGGATCCGGCTGAACGCCTCCTTCTCCTCGGTGTCGGCGCCGTGCGCGGACACCACCATCAGCGTCACGTCGTAGAAGCCCGGCGCGGCGTAGGTGTGCGCCGGATTTTGGGCCGAACTGCCCGTACCGTCGCCGAAATCCCATGCCCAGGCCTCGATGGCCGCCGTGTTCCCGACGGATTCGTCGTAGAACTGCACCGGCTCGCCGGCCGCTGCATAGGGGTTCGCCGCGCGGAATGCCGCCCCCGGCGCTACCTTCTCAAGCACCCGGATCGCCCCCTGCGCCGTCTCGGTATCCGTAGCCGCGCCGTTCCCGACTGTCAACGTCACCGTGTACGTCCCCGGCGCGGCGTAGGCGTGGGCCGGGTTCGGCAGGCTGCTCTCCTGCCCGTCGCCGAAATCCCAGTGCCATGTGCTCACCGGCGCGGCGTTGTACGCGAGTTCCGTGCGGTCGGTGAACGACACGGAATCGCCCTCGAACGGCGTGGCCGTGTCCACCGAGAACGCGGCATCGAGCCACACCCACACGTCCACGAGAACCGCTTGCGTGGCAACGCCCGGCGCGCCCACCAACACGCTGCCGCGGCCTCGGCCGGCGGCAAGCGGCCCGCGATCCACGGTTACGGTGACGCGGACAGATTCCTGGGCGTTGTCCACCTCGCCCGACGCCGGCGAACACTCGATCCAGGCGTCGTTTGTCCAGATCTGAAAGGGCGGGAGGGCGGAGCTTGTCGCGTTCTTGCTCACCCGGAACGTCAGGACGGTCTTGTCGGCCCCGAAATCGAGCCGCGACGTCGACAGCACCAGTACGGCGGCGGGCGGGCCGCCCAGAAGCGGACATCCCACCACGCCAACCGCGGCGGCCACCGGCAAGAGGATGCGACACAGGGGTGAGAGCCAATCGCGCACGACACAGACTCCTTCGTGATATGGGCCACGGAGCCCGGGACGGGGCAGCCTAGGCGGGCATATCCGTACTGATGTCGAACCGCCGGAACGCCCATGCCCCGAGGGGAATAGACGAGGCGGCCACCGCGGCGAGCACGAACCAGGCGGCTGCGCCGCCCGCCAC
Source organism: Candidatus Hydrogenedentota bacterium (assembly GCA_016934125.1). GTDB lineage: Bacteria > Hydrogenedentota > Hydrogenedentia > Hydrogenedentales > SLHB01 > JAFGTL01. The sequence continues at coordinate 9,303 of JAFGTL010000380.1, read as the reverse complement.
CATGGATCCCCCCGCCAGCCAGTACACCACGGCGCCGGCTGCGAACGCGATGCCCGAGCCGGCCGCCGCGACGATCATCTTGACGAGCATCATCAGGAGTTGGCGGCCGAACATCTGGAAGTCGCCGGGGCTGAACACGGCCTGCCGGATGGGAAACAACAGGAAAAGCACGTTCTCGGTGCCGAACAGGAGAACGTTGAGCGGAATCGCGAACACGACCGCTGCCGCGGCGACCTCCGGCATGCCTTGGAGGTATCCCGCGAAACCGAGGGCGGCCGCATGAAGCGCCGTGCAGAGGAGCACGGGCGTCACCACCTGGCCTGCGGCGATGGCGAGGGGCCGGATGGGCAGCATCTTGAGCCAGTCCATCTGATCGAGATCGGCCCGGAAATCGAACCGGAGCGCCATGGTGAGCATGATGGTGAGCCAGATGAGGGCGCTCGCGAGGAGGGCCCAGAACCCCTCGAACTCGCGGCCTTTCACGAGCAGGGGCGCCCCGACGCCGATGCCGAGGAACATCACCATCATGAGCAGGCCGCGCGAGTTGCGCGCCGCGTTCGTCAACTGCCGCCAGGCGATGGGCCCCGCGCCCCCGAACCACGGCAACCCGGGCATGCGCCACCGGGCCGTCGTGCCGGTGCCGGCCGCCATGCCGCTGCGGCGGGCGCGCTCGATGCGGCCGTGCATCCGCTGGCTGATGGCGACGGCCGCGTCGCGATACTCCGCATCGAGCCGGATCACCAGGGCGAACAGGATCGCGTTGGCGGCCAGACACACGCCCGCCCAGAGCACAAGGTCGGGGAACACCGACACCGCGGTCGTGGCCCGGGCGAAGGGTTCGAGCGGGATGAGCAGGTAGCGGAGCACGCCCGCTTGCCGGGCCTCGGTGAGGATCGCCACGAGGCCGCGATCCGCGCCCGCGGACACCACGGGCCACACGCTCACGACCACGGCCGCGCCGAGGCCGGCCAGGATGGCCTTGCGCAGCCGGGTGTAGGCCCGCTCGGCGAACATCTGCCCGACGAGCATGACGGCCGTGGTCAGGAAATGGACGAACAGGAGCGTCAGGAACACGCCCACGTAGGCCGCATACCACACGGCGCCGAACCGGGCCATGATCACGGCGAAGATGACGGCACTGAACAGGACGCCCATGACGCTGATCAGTTGCTTGAACACGAGCAGTTGGCGCCGGCTGAAGGGCCCCGCAAACAGGAAGGCGACCTCGGCGGGATTGAAGTAGATCGCCCGTTCGCCGGCCGAGGTCAGCAGCGTGACGGCCGTCAGGCCGAACACGATCATCGGATACACTGTGTGCAGCCGTTCGAGATCCGACGCCTTAGCCGAGGACGCCATGAGCAGGCTCGGCGCCAGCCACATGCAGAACACGCCCAGGCCCAGCGCAAACGAGATGGCCCCCTTCGGGCTCTTCACGCCGCGCAGAACCCGCCGGCCCAGGCCCCGCAGGCGGAGCCGGAACAGAACCCACAGCGCCGGATGCATCAACCCCATCGCGCCTACCCCTGCCTGCCGGGCCCGGCGGTTCCGCCGCCTTCGGTGGCCCGGAAGAACACTTCTTCGAGGGAGGCGTCGCCCTCATCGAGATCGCTGAAGGCCGCCCGGGCCTCCCCGATTGGGCCGGAGAACAGGCTCTGGCCCTTGTGCAGGATGAGGAGGTGGGTGCACATGTCCTCGACGAACCGGAGCATGTGGGAGCTGACCACCACGCCCGCGCCCCGTTTCGCGCGCTCGAGCACCGACTCCGTCATCGTCCGGATCCCGCGCGGATCGAGGCCCGTGTGCGGCTCGTCAAAGAGGATCACCCGCGGATCGTGGAGGTAGGCGCAGCAGATGGCCACCTTCTGCCGCATCCCGCGCGACAGTTCCTGGGCGAGCGTGTTGCGCTTCTCCTCGAGTTCGAACCGTTCGAGCAGCGCCGTGCCCCGCTCCTGCCAGTCGGCTACGCGATACGCCGCCGCGGCGAACTCGAGGTGTTCCCAGACGGAAAGCTGATCGAACAGCTTGGGATCGTCCGGCACATAGGCCAGCTTCGACTTGGCCGCGACGGAGTCCTTTACGATGTCGTGCCCCGCCACGTCGAGTTGGCCCGCCGTCGGCGGGATAATGCCCGCGATCGAGCGAAGCGTCGTTGTCTTGCCGGCCCCGTTCGGGCCCACGAGCCCCATGATCTCGCCTGGCTTCACCTCGAAGCTGAGGTTCTGCACCGCCACCGTCTCGCGGTACGTCTTGCTGAACTCGGATACGCGTATCATTCCCTGTGTCCCGTTCCTCTCGTTATCGCCGGGCGGATTCGGCGGGCGGGCAGTCCGCAGGCGCCGCGCACAGCCTGGGCAAGGCGGGTATAGTGCCCGCCGCGGCCGCAGAAAAGCAAACCGATCCGCGCCCGAGGCCTACGGTGCGGCCGGCCCGGCCTGGTGCGGACGCAGCCGATCCGGGAGCGCGCCAAGCCGGACGAGATCCGCCCGCAGCCGCTCCGTGATCGTGTCGGCGCCGGTAACGTTGAGGTGATCGACGTCGCGGAACAGATCGTTTCGCTCGTAGAAGGCGTCGTGGTAGTCGAGCATGGCCACGTCGGGCCAGTCCGCGAGCAACGCGGCCACGCGCGCATCGAACTCCGCCCGCGGCACGAGCCGCTCCATGGCATCGTCGTAGACGCGCGTCATGGGCATCTGGACGAGCGCCACGCGGATCCCTTCTTCGTCGCAGGCGTCCAGGATCTCGCGGAAGAACTCGATCACCTCCTGGTTCCACCAGTCCCGCCCGGCGCCGACGTGGCCGCTGGCCCGATCGCGCGCCTCGATCTCATCCATCGTCTCCTTCGAGAAGTCCCCCTCGGCGGGCGTGAACCCGCGGTAGGACGGCACCGGCGGCCGGGCGATCTGGCACCGATACACGTAGTAGGACACGTCGTTGGTGTATGGGAACACCTGAAACTTGATGCACTGCCCGAGGTGGTCGCGCACGTGGCCCCGCCGCCGGATCAAATCGAGGTAGTCGATGTTGGCCGCGTAGTAGAAATTTTCGTTCTGATGGGCCAGATCGGCCGTGAAGGAATGGCGCCCCACCGGGAGGATGAGCAGTTCGAGGCGTTCGTGGGGCTGATCGAGGATCCGGGCGAGCGAGTAGTACGACACCATATACCCCTGGCCGAGAATCGAGATGTTGTAGCATTCGCCCAGGATCCGCGGGTTGAGCCCGCACATGGTATGGGATTCGCCGAGAATCAGCGACTCGAACCGATCCGGATAGTCGCGGCAATCGAGTACGAAGTCCTCCTCGGCGCGGCCGGGCATGACGCGCATGAGGAATACGTGGCTGATAACGGCGCTGATGGCCCAGAATCCGGCGAGGAACAGGGCGAGGCGCGCGCAGCTTTTGAGTGTCTTTTTCATTAGAACTGGAAGTATACGAATTCGTTCTCTTGGAAGTTACCCAACACGAGGATCGAGAAGATAAGTAGATAGTAGAACGCCCATCGCGCCGCAACCGGCAGCCGGACAAACCGCTCCTCGAGCGGGCGTGTGGTCAGTTCCTGCACGAGTTCGACGCCGTGGAGCAGGGCCACGCACGCCAGGCCTACGCCAAGCTCGACGGGGTTCATCGGCCCGAACACCTTGGGATCCCAGAGCGAGAAATCCTGACACGCCGTGCTGAGCAGGACAAAAACATCGCCGATCATGTTGGCCCGGAAGAAGATCGTGGCGAACGTCCACAGGTGGAACACGATGAGCACTTGGAGCCACGTGTGCAGTATCGCGGCCCGGCCGGGGAAGATCCGATCGGTGATCCGGCGCCGAGCCGCCCGCGTCAGATTGCCGGCGACGAGAAAGACGCCGTGGAGCCCGCCCCAGGCCACGTATGTCCAGTTGGCCCCGTGCCACAGCCCGCTGAGGAGAAACACGGTGAACAGGTTGACGTGGCGGCGCCATGGCGCCACCCGGTTCCCGCCGAGGGGGATGTAGAGGTAGTCGCGCATCCACGTCGACAGCGAGATGTGCCAGCGCGTCCAGACATCGCGCATATCTTTCGAGAAATGGGGCCGGCGGAAGTTCGTCATGAGGTCGTAGCCCATGACGCGGGCCGCCCCGATGGCGATATCCGAGTATCCCGAGAAGTCGCAGTACACCTGGATCGCGAAGAAATAGAACGCCAGCAGCACGGGCAGGCCATGATAGGCGTCGGGATGCTCATAGATCGCGTCCACGTATGCGGCCAGCCGATCGGCAATCACCACCTTCTTGAAAAACCCGCAGCCCATGAGAAGCAGGCCGCTCCGGATTCGATCCCGATCGATCCCGTGCTTTTTGAAGAACTGGGGCAGCAGGTTCGTCGAGCGTTCGATGGGCCCGGCCACCAATTGCGGGAAGAACGCCACGTACACCGCGAAGTAGCCCAGGTGCCGCTCGGGCTCGCGCACGCCGCGGTACACGTCGATGGTGTAGCTCAGCGTCTGGAACGTGTAGAACGAGATGCCTACGGGCAGGAGCACCTTGAGGGCGGGGATGTGGTAGGGGACGCCGTAGAAATCCAGGAAGCCGCGGAGGGTTTCGTTGAAGAAGTTGAAGTACTTGAACGAGAACAGGAGCCCGAGGTTCGTGCAGAGGCTGAGGAGGAGGTAGAGGCGGCGTCGCTTGCGGTCTTCCGTGCGCCCCATGAGCAATCCGGCGACGTAGTCGATGAGCGTCGACACGATGATGAGCAGGAGGTAGTTCACCTGCCAGCACATGTAGAAGTAGTAGCTGGCGGCCAGAAGCAGGATCCACCGGAACCGGAAGGGCATGGCGAAATACGCGCACACCACAATCGGGAAGAAGAACACGAAGTGTATCGAATTGAACAGCATTCGATCCGAATCCCGCGGCCTCGGCGTGTCGAGGCCCGATTGTGCCCCGTCGGCGCGGGGAAAAACAAGCGCGCGGAAGCCCGGGGGGGCCTACGGGCGCGTCCCGGCCTCGATCGCGGCGAGGTCGTCGCGGAGCCGCACCGTGAACGCGCGCGATCCGACGACGTTCAGGTGATTGGGATCGACGAAGTAATCGTCCCGATCCGCGAACAGCCGGCTGTAGTCGAGCACCGTCACCTCGGGGTAGTCGGCGAGCAGGCCGTGAAGGGCCGCGTCGAATTCCTCGGGCGGTACGTGGGGATCGAGGGCGTCGCTGTACGGCTTTGACACGGGGAATCGAACCGCCACGACGCGCAGCCCGCGCGCCCGGCACAACTCGAGGATCCGCCGGAAGTAATCCACCATCTCATCCTCCCACCACCGCTCCTCAGGGAGGATGTGATCCTCGATCCGCTGCTCGACGAGGGCGTCTTTCAGCGGGGCCTCGGCGAAGTTCCGCATCCAGTTCGTGAGCGCGTCGTTTCGCTCCTTGGCGCCGACGCCCCCGACGATGTAGGCCAGGTGGTCGGGCAGATCGGCGTAGGTGAACACGTGGAAGCGGAGGTATTGGCAGAAGTAGCCCCATTGCGGCCCGTTGTAGCGGCTCAAGTCGGCGAAATCGATGGAGCGCGCCCAGAGTCCGTAGCCGTACTGATTCACCCGATGGAGCGCGAAGGAATGGCGATCCACCTGGAGGATGACGGTTTCGAGCTGCTGGGGTTCGGTGTCCAGGACGCCCTCGAGCTTGTAGTACGACACCATGTAGCCGTCGCCGAGGCCCGAGTAGTTGGCCGTGTCCCCGAGGACGTCCGGCAGGATGCCGCACACGGCGTGGGAATCGCCAAGCACGAGCCGGCGGTAGCGATCCTCGTACAGCTTGGGATCGAACTGGCTGTACTGATCGATGCCGGCCGCCAGTTGGACATGCTGGATCAGGGCGTTGAGCAGGAAGAACCCCGCCACGAACGCGGCTGCCGCTATGGTGTTTCGCATGCGCATTAGAACTGGAAGTAGATGAATTCCTCTGTGGTAAACGTGCCGAACGCAATGATGGCGAAGATGAACAGGTAATAGGCCGCCCACCGCAGGGGCAGGGGCAGGGCGAACAGGCGATCCGCGAGGGGCCGGCGCCGCTGCGCCAGGTGCACGCACTCCATGGCCACGATGCCCGCGACGGCGGTGAGGAAACTGAACGGCTCCACGGGGGCCAGCACGTTGGGATCGGCCAGCGAGAACCCGTGCACCATCCCGCGCAACAGCACGAAGGCGTCGGTGATCGAGTTCGCGCGGAAGAACACCCACGACAGGAGCACGAGGTGGAAGGTGATCGCGATCTGCACGAGCCGGTGAACGGGCTCGAACCGGGCCGGCACGAACCGCTCCGCCAGGCGGTGCCGGATTGGCCCCGTGACGATCCCCGCGATCAGGTAGCAGCCGTGAAGCGCGCCCCAGAACAGAAACGTCCAGTTGGCCCCGTGCCACAACCCGCTCAACACGAACACGATCATCAGGTTGCCGTAGAGGCGCCGCCGCCTGACGCGGTTCCCGCCCAAGGGGATGTAGAGGTAGTCGCGGAACCACGTCGACAACGAGATGTGCCAGCGCCGCCAGAACTCGCCGATGGACTTGGCGTAGTACGGCGTGTTGAAGTTCTTCATGATGTCGAACCCGAGGATGCGGGCCGTCCCGATGGCGATGTCGGAGTATCCGGAGAAATCGCAGAAGATCTGGAAGGCGAAGCAATACGTGGCCACGAGAACCGGCAGGCCCTCGTAATCCATCGGGTTGTTGTATACCTCGTTCACATAGACGGCGAGTCGATCGGCGATGATCAACTTCTTGAAGAACCCACAGCCCATCTGCAGCAACCCGCTGCGGAGGCGATCCATGTCGAACCGGTGCTTCTCGAAGAACTGGGGAAGGAGGTGGGTGGATCGCTCGATGGGGCCCGCCACGAGCTGCGGGAAGAAGGCCACGTAGAGCGCGAAGTACCCCAGGTGGCGCTCCGGCTCGCGCGCCCCGCGGTACACGTCGATCGTGTAGCTCAGCGTCTGGAACGTGTAGAACGAGATGCCTACCGGCAGCAACACCTTGAGCATGGGCACCTCGTAGGGCAGGCCGTAGAACTCGAAGAATGCCTTGACGCTCTCGTTGAAGAAATTGAAGTACTTGAAGGAGAACAGCAGGCCGAGGTTCGTGCACAGGCTGAGCACGAGGTAGAGGCGGCGCTTCGCGCGGCTCTCCGTCTTGCCCATCTCGAGCGCGGCCACGTAGTCGATGAGCGTCGACGCGATGATGAGGAGGATGTAGCCGGGCCGCCAGCACATGTAGAACAAGTAGCTGGCCGCCAGCAGAAGCAGCCAGCGCCGCCGGAACGGCACCAGGAAGTAGAGGGCGGCGACGATCGGGAAGAACGCCAAGAACTGAAATGAGTTGAACAGCATACGGTTCGCACCCTACTGCCTGCGGTTCACGTCGGAGCGCATATAGTGCCCGCCCGCCACGCCGAAAAGCAAACCCGAGAGGCGGAAACCCGCGTGCGCTCTATGGTACGCTCGCCCGGGATCGGGGAGAGGAGGCCGCGAATGCGATTGATGTGCACTGTCGCCGTATTTGCCGCGCTGGCGTCGACGGGCGCGGCAGACGCCGTCCTGTTCGGCTTCGAGGAACAGGGCGAACTGAGTGGATTCGACGTGAACACGCCGGCGCGCGTGGACGCCGAATGGGCCAGCCAGGGCCGCTGCTCCCTGCGGATCGAGTTCGCCCAGCATGTGCCGGGTGAGACGCCCGATTTCCCGAATGCGGCCTGCTGGCGCGAAGGCATCCCCGAACGCGACTGGCGCGGATACCGCTACTACTCCTTCGATGTCTACGCCCCGGAGGATGACACGTACCTCGGCGTCATCGTGCAGCGCTCCGACGAACGGCGGGATCGCATGGACAGGCGCTACTCGCTGCCCAAGGGCGCCTACCGCATGTGGTTCAACATCGAGAACGCCGTGGCGGAAGCCGGGAATCTCGAAACCGTCGCGGCCATCACCGAGATCGAGTTCTTCCAGTCCAAACCCGAGCGGAGCAGCGTCGTCTTCATCGACAACATCCGGCTGACGAACGGCTTCGACAGTCAAGCCCCCTCATCCGAGGCCATCTGGATCGAAACCCTCGACGAACTCGCCGCCCATCCGCCCGTTCATGAGGCGGCGGGCCCGGGCCTCGACGCGGCGGAACCCCTCGCCCAGTCGCCCGCCGACGCGCGCCGCCAGCGGCTCGACGCCCTCCGCGCCGTGGCACGCGGCATTGACGCTCGGGCGGCCACCGAATCCCTTGCGTTGGCCATCGACACACAGTTCAGCGGGCAATCGTACGGCGTCCTGGTGGCCCCGATCGAGGAGCACGTGTTCTTCACCGGCCAGGGCGTGGCGGACTCGTGGGAACGTACGCTGGAACTCGACGTTCTGCGCGGCGAGGCCCGCTCGAAGCAACTCGTCATCTTCCCCGCCCCCGGCCGCCCCCTCGCCGGCATCCGGCTGAGCGCGACGGATCTCCGCAGCGAAGGCGGCGGCGTGCTGGGCGCGGAACACGTCGCCCTGGAAATGGTGGGATACGTCAACCTGGCCGACAGCGCCATGCACCGATTCCGGGGCTTTACCGACTTCGGCTGGTATCCGGATCCCGTTCTCGCGCTCGATCAGCCCTTCGCCATCGCCCCGCCGCGCGAACTCCAGCCGGTCCTTGTCACCATTCGCGTCCCCCGGGACACCCCGCCCGGCACCTACACGGGCACGATACGTGTCGCCCCCGAGCAGGAGGCCCCGTACACCGTCGACGTCACCCTCCGGGTGCATGGGGCCACCATGCCCGTGGCGGCGCGCCTGCCGCACTTGATCCATGCCGGCCTCGAAGGGTTCTCGCCCGAGTTCCGGCTCAACCCGAACAACAGCGAGCTGGGGGACATCTACCGCTGGGGGAGCCCGGTGGAGCCGGAGCGGATCGCCAAGGCCGTCGAAGATGGCATGAACCGCTTCAACCTCTATCGGATCAGCCAGTTCAACCTCGCCGCGCGGTGCGGGGAGCACGGCGAAGCCGAGGGCATGCAGGGGTTCCTCAACCACGTCTGCGGCATGTATCCCGAACCGCGCATGGCCGCCCTGGCCGAGCGCGGGTTGTGCGACAAGGCCGTCTTCTACGGCTTCGACGAGGTGAGTGTCGACGACGCCACGTGGCGGGGGCGTATCGAGCGCGCCTTCGGCGCCCTCAAAGAGCGCTACGGCCCCTACGGCGTCAAAACCGCCACGACAGCGCGGCCGTGGACGAGTCCGGGGGCCTGGGATCTCGGCCACGTAGAATAGTTTCTGTAAATAGGAGTAGACAAAAGAGGTCATCGTTTGCTCCGCTCTTGG
>JAFGTL010000379.1 GCA_016934125.1 Candidatus Hydrogenedentota bacterium | reverse complement strand
TAGTAGTTGCGTCCGGGGTCGGCGCCATCGCACACGCCTACAAGGAAGAAGTGGCGGATCGCCCCGGTCTTGACGGCCTCGACGACTTTGTCGGCCACGCCGAGCACGGCGTTGCGGGCGAATCCGGTGGTGACAGTCTTGCCGGGGACATCCTCGGGGTATCCGGCCATGGCGAGGGCCTTCTCGATGACGGGCGTGAAGTCGCGATCGGCGATATGGCGTACGCCCGGCCACCCGACTGTGCCACAGGTGAAGATGTTCTCGCGGTAGGATTCGCGGGGTTTCTGGAGGCAGTTGGTGGTCATGAGAATGGCGCCGGGGAACTTGGGGAACTCGAGCACCTGATCCTGCCACGCGCCGCCGTAGTGGCCGTAGAGGTGGGGGTGCTTCTTCAGGCCGGGATAGCCATGGGCGGGCAGCATTTCGCCGTGGGTGTACACGTTGATGCCCTTGCCCTCCGTCTGCTGGAGCAACGCATCGAGGTCGCGTAAGTCGTGGCCCGAGATGAGGATGGCCTTGCCGCGCTTCGCACCGAGCGGAACGCGCGTCGGCACCGGATGGCCATAGGCGCCCGTGTGCGCGGCGTCGAGCAGTTCCATGGTGCGCAGGTTGATCTGCCCGCACTTGAGCACGAGGGCCAGCAACTCGGTTACCGCCAAGTTGGCCTGCACGGCGGCCAGCCCTTCGTGGATGAACGCGTAGACGGCGTCGTCCTGCTTGCCTAGGATGTGGGCGTGGTCGGCGTACGACGCGACGCCCCGAAGGCCGAACACCAGCAGGCTCTTGAGTGAGAAGGCGTCGACATCTTCCTCCTCCTTCCGCGTAAACAATTGCAGGGCTTCTCCTTGTGCAGCGAGATCGGCCGGCCCGCCGGTGGGTGCGGCGCAGGCGGGGCCCTCCGGGAACTCCGCCGGGCCACCGGCGGCGCGCACCTTGCCCTTGAGCGCTTCGCGGAGGGCAATGCATCGCTCGATGTAGTCGACGAAGCGCTCGGGATCGAAATTGACGTTTGTGAGGGTGGCAAACAGCGCCTTGCAGGTGAAGGCGTCGAGGTCTCCATCGACGATCCCGACACGCCGGCCCTCGACGGCCACCTGGCCGAGCCCTTCGAGCAGGTAGGTGAGCAGATCCTGAAGCGCGGCGACTTCCGGGCTCTTTCCGCAGACACTTCTGAGGGCGCATCCCGTTCCGTCGGCTGCCTGTTCGCACTGATAGCAGAACATGTCGATTTCTCCTTCTCATGGGCTTCGCGGGCCGGTGCCCGGCGCCGTGCTGCATTCTCAACGCCGGGCTGACTGTGCCCCAAAGGGCTTGCTTTTTCCTTGACGCAGGTCAAGAATGCGGACCGATGGAAGGGAGGCGGCCATGGATCGAATCGCGGCCATTGCAGCAGCCCCGCTGTTTCGGGGACTTTCGGACGAACACCACAAGCGGTTGGCGAGCCGGGCCGTCGAGAGGGAAGTGGGCCGCGGAGAGACGATCTTCGCCGAAGGCGAAGAGGCGGACGGATTCTATCTCGTCGTGACGGGGCAGGTGCGTGTATTCAAGCTCTCCGAGGAGGGTAAAGAGCAAACGCTGCACATATTCGGCCCGGGGGCGCCGTTTGGCGAGGTGGCGGTATTCGCCGGATCGCGTTTTCCGGCGCATGCGGCCGCCCTGAAACGCTCGCGTATCCTGTTTTTCCCCCGGCACGCCTTCGTCGAACTCGTCCACGACGATCCCTCGCTGGCCCTGAACATGCTCGCCATCCTCTCCAAGCGCTTGACGCGCTTCACGGCGCTCATCGAGGATCTCTCGCTGAAGGAGGTGCCCGCGCGATTCGCGGCCTACCTGCTCTTCCTGTCCGAACAGCAGGGGGCGGCCGATGTGGTGGCGTGGGGCATGGCCAAGGGGCAACTCGCCAACCTCCTGGGCACGACGCCGGAGACGTTTTCGCGCATCCTGCGCAAGCTCGCCGAGCGGGGGGCTGTCGAACCGGCGGGCGCCAAGGGGCTGCGGCTCCTGGACAGGGCCTACCTGGGCTCTTTGAGCACGGGGCGGGAACGGCTGGCCTGAGGGGCCCTTCCCCCACTCCGTACGGTTTGATTTCTGGGTGTCGAGGACGAATACTGGGCCTTCGACCACCGAGGCCGTGGATACCGAGGGGGATGCACATGCAGTTGCAGGGCTTGGGCAGACAGATGCGAAAGGAGCGGACGGGCCGGCGGGGCAGGAAGGCGGCCATGGGGGCGTTGGCGATCTGCGCACCACTCGCGTTCGCACTGCCGCTTTGCGGCTTCGAGGCCGCGGCGCAGGAGACGCCCGCGAATCTCATTCAGAACGGTTCATTCGACGAAGGGGCCTCGGATGCGGGCGTGCCAGCGGGCTGGAGCCTCTACGGCGGGCAGGGGGTGTCGCAGAGCCTGAGCGTCGTGGAGTTGGCGGAGCCGGGCGGCAACGCGCTGGTGATCGCAGACGGCGATCCGGCTGCGGAGATTGGGGTGTCGCAGAAAGTGGCCGTTCAGCCGGAGACGCCGTATCTGGCGACGGTGCAGGTTCAAGTCGCGGACGGGGCGTCGCCCTTGGGCTCATACTTGCAACTGCGTTTCCTGCCGTCCAACGAATTCGTGCAGATGCCGCTCCGGCCCGGGCTCGACAAGGGATTCACACCGATCGAGGCGGGGCGGATCGCGCCCGCAGGCACCACCCACGCGGTGCTCTATTTGTATACGCATCGGGATCCAACCCCGCAGGTCATCGTGGATGACGTGCGCCTCACGGCTGTGAAGGAGCTGCCGAAGACGCTCAACGCGCCGCAAGTGCCCTCACCGCCAGATATTATCCAGTTGAAGGAGCTGTATCTCGAAACCGCCTTGGTTCAGGACGGCGCGGCGGCGGCCGTCATCGTCGTTCCCGCATCGGGGATCTACGACGATCAGGCCCAGGCCATTGCGGACGCCATCGAAGCACGCTCGGGCGTGAAGACGCCGATCGTGCCTGACACGGCGCCCGAGGCGGGTGTGCCGCTCACGGGCAACGTGATCGTGCTCGGGAACCGCTCGACGAACGCGCTCATATGCAAGCTCTACGACCTCTACTACACGCTCCTCGACCTCCGGTATCCGGGCCCGAAGGGTTACGTGCTGCGCACCTTGCACAACCCCTTTGGGAACGGGCTCAACGCGGTGTTGGTGGGTGGGAGCGATGCCGAAGGTGTCGCCCAGGCCGCACAGCGGTTTGCGGAGACGCTGGCGGCGGTGGAAGCGGGCGATGGCGCCCTCACCGTGGGCCGGCTCATGGAGATCGAACTCGGGGATGGGATTGCCGTGCCGACGGATCTGCGTGGATTCGAGATCTGGGAGGCGTCGGCGGGCTATGGCTCGACGGGGTACTTCGGGTGGAACAGCATCAGCAAGCGCATGGCCATGTATTACATGACAGGGGACGAGTTCCAGGCGCGCGAGGCCATCCGGCTGGCGTTTCCCGACGAGCAGGCGAAGAGCGAGATCGCCGAGATCGACGGCGAGCGTATCGAGAACAAGGACGATCCCCTGGGGGGCCCCTATCACTACAACGCGCACATGATGATCCTGTTCTGGGATCTCATCGAGGAGAGCCCGGCGTTCACGGACGAGGAGCGGCTCCGGGTGACGCAGGCGTTCACACGGCAACTGAACCACCCGGGGATCCGCTCGGCCTACGCCGGCCCGTTTGCGGGCGCGCCGGGCCAGGTGGGCTCGCGCCACGGGCAATGGACGGCCATCAGCCTGTACTGCCTCGGCCGCTACTTCGCCAAGGACTACGGTGATCCGGTGTGGCCCGTGTGCGAGGAGAACGGGGCGCGGCATTTCCGTTCCCTTCACGAACACGCGTGGGTGAGCGGCGAAAACGACAACTTGTTCTGGTATTCCACGGCCATTGCGCCCATCTTCACCTACTTGACGCTGACGGGCGATCGGGTGCCTCTCGAGAATGGCGTGGTGCCCGCACTGCTCCGCGGCCAGGAGATGCTGATCTCGGGGCGCGTGCCGGATTGGGCGCTCAACTCCGCGTCCATGGGGTTCCTCCACAAAGCCGCCTACCTCACCGGCGACGGGCGCTGGCTCGAATACCGCAACCGCACCGGCGTGAATCTGGAGGTGTTCCGGCTGGGCCAGTCCTACTGGCCCGACGACACCATTGAGCCGGCGCTGCCGGTGGATCTGGCGGGCTCCTGGCAGGTGAATCCGTTGCCAAAGCCCATGTGGGAATGGCGCGGCAGCGGATTGCCGCTGGACGAGTCGTTTCTGTTCATGAGTTACCGCAGCCGGGCCGATGCCCGCGGCGACTATGTGCTCCTGGACGGATTCAACGGGGCGTCGCGGAACCCCTATCATACCTTCGCAATCCTCGAACTCCGCGTCGACGGCGCCACCCTGCTTGAGGGATATCTAAACCAGGTGCTCACGCGCGTAGACGGGCTCGTCGAGCCGCAAATCGCGATGGACGCCGCCCTCAGGCACCGAAACGTGATCGGGGAGACGGCCGTCGCCGTAGGGGAAGTGCCCAAGGCCGCCTTTGCCACGTGGCGGCGCTCCCTCGTGCAGCGTATCGGGCAATACGCGGTGATCGTCGACGAACTCGAGTCGCGCACGGACTCCGAGAACTTCGAGATCCAGATCAAGTGGGAGAGCAGGCACGGCGCGTGGCAAGCGGATCCGGCGGTGGCCGGACGCATCCGGTTGACTGGCGCACAGGGCGCGTGTGCCCTGCCGCCGGGCTGGCTCGATCTAAGGGCCCTTGACGCGGAATGCCGCAGCGAACCGGCCGGGCCAGCGGCGCTGGTTGACAAACCCGGGCTTGGATGCATGCTGTTGCGCGCCCAACAACCCGGCGACTGGCTTGAAATGGAGTTCAACCTCGAACAGCCCGTCTCCGGCGAGACACAGGCTGGATTCCTGAGATACGCCGATCGCGGCATCGTGCGCGTCCTCGTCGATGGCGTCGTCCAACTTGAGGAAGTCGATCTGTATGCGCCGTCGTCGACTTCATCCGGCGTTTCCCTCGGTTCGCTCGACTTGGCCAAGGGACGCCACGTGCTCCGCCTCGAAGTGATCGGGAAGCATGCCGGTTCCTCCGGCTACCTCATCGCCCTCGAAGGAATCACCTTCAAGACGGACACGGCTGGCGAGCCTCCGGTGCCGGTGGTGTGCATATCGGAGCCCACCGACACGGCCTTCGACGGCCCCAAAGCCACCATGACGTGGACGGGGCCCCTCGGCGCGGGCCAGACGAAGCGCTTCTTCTCCGTGGTTCAGCTCGAGCCCGATCCGGCGGGGCACAACGTGCGGGCAGCCCGGCTCTCCGACACGGCCGCGGCCGCATGCCTGGACGGCGAGCCGGCCCTGATTGTCGCAGGGGAACACGGGGACACGGCCGCCGGCCTGGCCGTACTTGACGCAGGCCACCTCTACGGCCGGAACATCGCCAAGGCGGGTGGCGTGTTCGCGGCCGATACCCCCGTGGAGATCGACTGGAGCCTGGCCGCCGGCGAGGCAACCGTGAAGGCGCCACAGGCCACCCGCATCGGCTTCGCATCCGACTCCACGGCCGTCACGCTCGACGCGCAACCGGCCGGGGCCTCGGGCCGGGACGGCGCGCTCGTTTTCTACACCGTACCGGCCGGCGAACACCGCTTCTCGGGCGTTATCTGCGCGGCTACTGCCGCGCACGCGCTCGCAGAACGGCTGCAGGCCGCGCTTGATGCCGCAGACGAGGCGAGGGCCGAAGGCGCCGCGAGCACGGGGCCGGTTATCCCTTCAACGCCCGCGCTGGATGTGGAAGGCGACGCGGCGTTCGCGGAGGGAATCGTCGATCTCGAGTTCGTGCCTACGGACGGCACGCCATTGCTGTGCGCCGCCGAGGGCCGGGCAATCCACGTGTTGCAGCCTGACGGAACCGAGGTGAAAACGCTCGAAACCGACGGCCCGATCCGGATGTTGCGGTGGTGGGACGAGTATAGACTCCTCCTGGCCGGTTGCGCAGACGAGAAGGTGATCGCCTTCGAAGGGGTGCACCTGGGCGCGGCGGGCTCGGGGGCGCGGAAGTGGGTGTTCGTATCCGAGATGCATCCGGACGTGTTCCGCGCGGCCAAGACGTACTGGTTCAAGTCTGCGCCCGGCCACGAAGGCATCCACGGC